>JBBSOG010000393.1:0-6015 GCA_038259985.1 Cytophagales bacterium | reverse complement strand
GCGGTGAAATTCTTCCCTACCAAAATAATCTGCCTCTTCTTTAGCGACCAATACCTCTTCTTCCCGCATCACCGGGATAGGAAAGCCATCTTCTATTTCTACTTCAATTAATCCTTTGTCCAGAAAGCGGGTGATGGTGCCTTCTTCGCTGCCGCGCAATATCCTGACTTTATCTCCTATGTTCATATGGGTGGATCGTTAAGGTTAAAAAAATAATAGGCAAAGGTAAGCTTATAGGCTGACTTCTTAAAGCCTCAGAAGTAAAGCGGAAAAAAACGAAAGCCTTTGCCTTCCTGATAGCTAAGGGTAGGGGCAGGGAGGTGAATGAGGTTCGCCACATAAAGCGCCCCATTGAGTAAGCGCTTACCAAAAGAGACGGGGGGCTGACGAAAATGGCTGAGGTCAATGTCCAAAGCTACGTAGTACTGGCGATACGCTGATAATCCGTAGGCTTCATTTTCAGAGTATCTGGCATACACCATGTTTTCCGCACCATAACCTAGTGCTACATTCAGCCACTTAGGTATGCCTGATTTTGGAAAGAAACGGTAAAGGTCAAAAGAAAGCCAATAGGTCTGCCCATTGTAATCCTTTAGGATTTCTTCATTCCAGCTTTTGCCCAAAGTATTGGGGCGCAGGGCAGGAAAATGAGTACGATGAAAAGAAAATTTGGGCTGTATGCGCACTTCTCTCCAGATTTCGTATTGCAATGGCATAAAAACAGCTCCTACCGAATTGGCTGCTAAATCGCTCCAGGAAAAGCCGTAAGCTTCGGAATAGCCATCAAAAATTTCTACCGGAAGCAACATCAGACTGCCCATTAGTGCGCCGTACCAGTAGCTTTTGCGTTCTGACAAACCTGCATGATGAAAAGCCTGGCCGCTGAGTTGGCTAAGCTGAAAGGCGGTATAGAAATGCCCTGCTTTGTCCACCTGCTTCCACTGTGGGCTGTCATCAAAAAACTGAAAAGACTGACTTTGCTGATCTTTGTACCAAAGGGAATACAGCCCAACTTGCGTAACTGCATAAGCTGCCCCGGTAACGAGCAGAAAGCGATTAAGCTTGGCTCTATCTACTTCCTGAAATACAGTATCCTGGCGCGCATTTGCAATGCGTGCCGTATCATCTTTAATGACAGGCTGCGCCTCAAGCCTGGTGCAAAGCCATGTGAATACAATAAAAAGGCAGATGATGTTCTTCACAGGGCGCAATTTAGGAATTCTTGATAGATAAGAATATGAAGTTAAACTATCAATCCGGCATATTAAAAATAAATACCGCAACCAACTTATGTCAATTGCGGTTTTATCATTAAATGTAATTAAGCAGTATTTCTGCTAATACAATCAGAATTAAGGAAATCTCATCTTTGATTTTTAACTTGATTTTATCTTTCTTTAGAATTATTTTCATAAAGATTTATTTAAAGTGAAAAGATTGGCTGGGAGAGTAGTTAGTAGCTACTGACTCAGCCTTTTTTAATTGCACCGAATTATGGCGATTTGTCGTTCTATAAAGACCGATTTTTTTTTTTAGATTTATAACTATGTCATAAGTGCCTCCTTTCTTTTATTATGTGATTAGTCATACAATTTTTGCGAAGATTTCTAACATTTGTTCATAGAAAATTTTCAAATTTTTTCATTTAAACTTGTTTATATGCGTTTATACAAATCTTTCCTTCATTTCTAACATCTATTTAAATAGTTTTTCGCATTCTTATATAGGACGCATGTGGTAATTGCGAACGTTAGGTAGCACGCGCAATTTTTTTTAGTTTTTTTTCATACAAATCTTTTATAAAATAAATCATGATTGCGCACCTTTGGTATGACGCATGTGGGAATAGAAGAAGTTAGGGAATGAAGCAAAAAAAAATGCCTGGTAAAGCAAATTTGCTCTATCAGGCATTTTTATATCTTCTGGTGTATAGCTTATAGTACGAAATAGATTTGCCAAATTTTAAAATTTGGCAAATCTATTTATCAATCCTTCACCGCCTTTTTATATTCTTCCAGTGCCCGCTCCCGGGCTTCTTTGTGATTTACCATCGGTTCGGGATATTCATCAGTGCCTATTTCGGGCACCCAACGCTGGATGTATTCATGGTCTTTGTCAAACTTATCGGTCTGGCTGTAGGGATTGAAAATCCGGAAATATGGCTGGGCATCCACGCCACTACCTGCCGACCACTGCCAGCCTCCGTTATTGTTGGCAAGTTCATAATCCAGTAGTTTTTCAGCAAAGTAAGCCTCTCCCCAGCGCCAGTCAATGAGCAAATGCTTGGTCAGGAAACTGGCCACGATCATACGCACTCTGTTATGCATATAGCCGATCTCGTTAAGCTGACGCATCCCGGCGTCCACAATGGGGTAGCCAGTTTTGCCTTCGCACCAGCGTTTGAATTCATCTTCGTCATTACGCCAGGCAATTTTGTCATACTTTGGTTTGAAAGCTTTGTCCACCACCTGCGGATTATGATGGAGGATTTGCATATAAAACTCCCGCCAGATCAGTTCACTCAGAAAAGTAGCGTTAAGCTTACTGGCTTCATTCACCAGCTTGCGGATGCTGATGGTACCGAAACGCAGATGGATACCCAGTCTTGAGGTCGCTTGCTCCGCAGGAAAATCGCGGGTTTTATCATATTTTTTGATCAGTTGCTCATCTATCTCATTGTTGGGAATCTTCAGGGAGGACCGTTTGAAGTTCATGTCTTCCAGGCTGGGCATATCGCTTGATTGGGTCGGGTACCAATTGCCAAAACGGAGGGCAGAAGGTAAAAGGCTTAATTCGGTCTTTGAGAACTTCTCCAGCCAGGCTTTCTTGTAAGGCGTAAATACTTTATAGTATCCGCCATCATTGGTCTGAATTTCATCTTTCTCAAAAATCACTTGGTCTTTGCAGGTATTGAATTCAATATCCTGTTCAGAAAGTAACTTATCTACTTCCTCATCCCTTTCTTTGGCGTAAGGCTCGTAATCACGGTTGGTATATACCTGGGCAATGTCAAATTCTTTAATCAATTTTTTATAGACCTCTAAAGGTTTACCATACCTAACTATCAGCGTGCTCCCCTTGTCTTGCAAACGTTCCTGCATGTCTTTCACCGTATCATAAATGAAAGTCACCCGGGCATCTTCAGGATTGTCCAAATCATCCAGAATGTTTTTATCAAAGATGAAGAGCGGCAATACCGGATGCTTATCTTTCAGGGCATAATACAAGGCGGTGTTGTCTTCAAAACGCAGGTCGCGGCGGAACCAGAAAATAGAAATTTTGGAAGCACTCATGCAAAATTACTTTCTATAGGTACAATGAACAGTTTTTACAACCGCTGCCCAGGTAAAAGTGTTTGTTCGGAAAGTATTGTTATATTGGCAATTCTTGGCTAAAGCTTCCTTTAGCCGTCGGAAATTATTTAATTTGCCCGAAATTTTTTTTAAATACCAAATCTCATCAATCCATGAGCGAACAAAAGATTACTATCAAAGACGGTCAACTGACTGTACCTGACCAACCTATAATCCCTTTTATTGAAGGCGATGGCATCGGCGTAGATATCTGGCCTGCTGCCCAGAAAGTGTTGGATGCTGCTGTTGAAAAAGCATACAACGGAAGCAAAAGTATTGCCTGGAAAGAAGTACTTGCCGGAGAGAAAGCCTACAATAACAATGGCGAATGGCTGCCTAAAGCAACCCTGGATGCCTTCCGGGAATACCTCGTTGGGATCAAAGGCCCGCTGACCACTCCCGTGGGTGGCGGTATCCGCTCACTCAATGTTGCCCTTCGTCAGGAACTGGACCTGTATGCTTGTGTACGTCCGGTACGTTGGTACAAAGGAACGCCTTCCCCAGTCAAAGACCCCGGCGCTACGGATATGGTGATCTTCCGCGAGAACACTGAAGACATCTACGCTGGTATAGAATACATGAACGGAACGCCGGAATGTGATAAAGTGAAGAACTTTTTGATCAAGGAGATGGGCGTGAAAAATATCCGTTTTCCCGAAAGCACTTCATTAGGGGTAAAGCCTGTTTCCGTAGAAGGAACGGAACGCTTAGTGAAAGGCGCTATTGAGTATGCCCTTGCGCACAAACTGCCTTCAGTGACGCTGGTACACAAAGGTAACATCATGAAATTTACCGAAGGAGCATTTAAGCAGTGGGGATACGACCTGGCCAAAAGAGAGTATGGTGCTAAAGATTACGAAGGGGGACCTTGGCAGATTATTGAGAAAGATGGTCATAAATTGATCATCAAAGATGTGATTGCTGATGCCTTCTTACAGCAAATCCTGTTGCGTCCGGCGGAGTATTCAGTGGTGGCTACTTTGAACCTTAACGGAGACTATATCTCTGATGCGCTGGCAGCTATTGTGGGCGGTATCGGTATTGCCCCCGGTGCGAATATCAATTACAAAGAAGGAAGTGCGATCTTTGAAGCCACCCATGGTACGGCACCTAAATATGCCGGACAGGATAAAGTAAACCCTGGTTCAGTGATTTTATCAGGCGCTATGATGCTTGACTACCTGGGCTGGACAGAAGCGGCTGATCTGATCAGAAAAGGCTTGGAAGGCACTATTGCCAACAAGAAAGTGACCTACGATTTTGAGCGTTTGATGGACGGAGCTACCTTGCTCAAATGTTCAGAGTTTGGAGATAGTATCATCAGCTATATGTAACAAAAAAAGCAGGTGGCCTTGTGGTCACCTGCTCTTCCTAGTAAATTCATTTCATACTTATCTGGACCAGATACGTTGTACTTCTTCTACCATATTATCCACCAGAACTTTTTCAAAGCCCAACTTTTCCGCTATACTAAGGCATAACTTATATTCGGGTTCTGCAATTTCACCATCAATAATTGACATAAAAATAGCGTCATTCAACTGCTCTTCACGTTCCACCTGATTGAGGGGTACCATATACTGCAACTGATGGGCATCCAGTAGAAGGTGATCAATTTCTTCAGCCTCCAGGCCTGCCTCTTGGGCACGGTCCGACAAAAACTCCCGCTCTCTAAAATTTAGATAGCCATCAGCAGCTGCTACAGCCACCAGATTCTTAAAATGCTCTAATTTTATTTTTCTTTCCAGCATAATCATATGAAATAATGAATAATCAAGAGTACAAGTATATATAAGGTGGCTCAGATTGCCAATTTCGCCTATTTTGAGAAATGTAATGTCAATTAGCTGCCTCCGTATTTTCAAGCATTTAAGCAACTATAGCCTATTATGTTACGCTCTAAAGTTGTTGTTCAACCGAAGATCACCAGCAGTATTTTAAGCTGATGGTCTAAATGAAAGCCATATTTGAACCAATGTGCTGAAGTGGAGCGCTTAGCATTCGCTTATTTCTTACAAACTCCTTCACACAAAGAATGAAATTAATTTTGCCCAATCCAGGCTGTCTGTTATGTTGGTTTTGAAGATACTACTCATTCTATAATACCAATAAGTATCTCTTAATTCTAATAGTGTAAAGGAGTTTTCAACGCGCGCCGAGCACCAGGCCATAGGCAATCACCATGAGCCAGAATGTATAAGACATCAGGCCGGGGATGATGATCACGCCAAACTGCATGAGTACTGACAACAAAGCCAGAATCACAGAAACTAGTAAAATGAGATTGCGGGATTTTTTAGTTGCCATGTAATAGTAAAGTTTAATTTTATCAAAGAAATATTTTATGCTGGAGGCAAAATCCCTGCCATCAGCGGGCGGTAAAAAAAACCAGCATCTGAATAATAAACAACACAAGCAAGATAATGATCAGCCCTATTTTATTATCCGAGGTCTTAGGCCAGCGAAAGTAGAGCACCCCAAAAACAATAATGGCAGGAATCAGAAAAAAGAAAAAATCATAGACACTGAAAACCGGAGACAGTTCCAGGTTCTGGGCGTTGAGCACCACATCCGCATTGATAGTCGTGCCAAGAAGAGGCGTGGTATGGGTATAAGCCACTGAGTCAATTTCAAACTCAGCATCCGTTATTTTTCGGTCTAT
>JBBSOG010000392.1:0-6034 GCA_038259985.1 Cytophagales bacterium | reverse complement strand
GATCTTATTGAGATTTCCCTTACTAATAATCTGGATATGCTTACTGCCCTCCAGAGAATTGAAATAGCTAAAGCAAATTTTCAGATCAGAAAGGGGGCATTGCAGCCTTCGCTGGACATCATGTTTAGGGCGAGAACCGGCAACGTAAAGGAAAACCTCCTGGATAATACCATCAACGGAGATAATCTGGCCAACCAGACGCAAAACTATTTTCTAGGTTTACAAAGCTCCTGGGAGATAGATGTGTGGGGAAAGTTGAGAAAAAGAAGGGAAGCAGCGTATACGCGGTATTTAGCTACTGAAAAAGGAAAACACCTGGTGACTACCAGCCTGGTGGCCGAAGTAGCCCGTATGTATTATGAGTTGCTGGGACTTGATAATGAATTGGAAACTTTAGAGAAGAACATAGAATTTCAGGAGATCGCCCTGGAAACGATCAAGATACAGAAGATTGGGGGACGGGCCACTGAACTGGCGGTACAACAGTTTGATGCACAGTTACTAAGAACTAAAAGCTTGGTTTTTGAAAAGCTACAACGGATTGTGGAAGTAGAAAATGAACTGAACCTTTTATTGGGAAGATACCCCCAAGCGATTCAAAGAGGAGAGTCTATTCTTAAACAACACTTACCCGAAGTAGTCAGGGCAGGTATTCCTTCCGATATGCTTTTGCGGAGGCCCGATGTACAGCAGGCAGAGCTACAATTAGTCGCGGCCAGGGCCGATGTGGAAGCGGCCCGGGCTGAATTTTTGCCATCTTTTGAGATTACCCCCTATGCAGGATTTAATACAACAAGCCTTACCTCACTATTGAATATGCCCGAAGCACTCACGTTGGGCATGATTGGGGGTATCACTGCTCCTATGCTCAACAAAAAAAGGATCAAGTCTGAGTACAACCAATCTATAGCGCGAAATCTTGAAGAATATTATGGTTATCAAAAAGCCATACTCACCGGATATCAGGAAGTGGTATCTTCCCTGAAAAGAGTGGAAAACTACGAAAAAGTATTTGAGCTCCGGGAACAGGAAGCCACTGTCCTTTCCAATGCAGTGACTACTTCCAATGACCTTTTTGCTGCCGGATATGCTACCTACCTGGAAGTCATTACAGCCCAGGGCAGGGTGCTGGAAGCTGAATTGAGTATGACCAATACCCGAAAAGAGATTTTTGTCAGCCTCATTGATTTATACCGTGCCCTGGGCGGTGGCTGGCAGTGATATTTTCGGTGGTGTTCCACGAAGTATGATGGTTCAAACGAACCTAAATCGAACCGCCGAGCGGATATTAAAGAAGAAGGCGGGTTCAAAAGCGATAATGTGATTTTCTGGTTTCTTTGAAAACCGGGCCGCCAGTCGATTACATGATCAGCGAGGTCGCCCCGCGAAAAGCACTTCTAATCCGGTGCCTCAAATGGCCTACTGTTTGGACACATCTTAATCTTAGCGGGGCCACCCTGGCGAGGATTCTCACAAAGAACCCGGAACGGAATTCCTCGCGTGGAGCGTAACACTTCATCACCAACTAGCAGGGCGAGGCGGGGCCACCCAGGCGGGGTCTGCGCTGCACGCTACCCCGCGTGGACCGACCCCGCCTGGGTGGCCCCGCTGAGACTATATTGTATGAGGTGTATCCAAGCAGTAGCTCAAATGGCAGCCGCCGTTGCCCGGTTATTATCTTCTATGCCTTTAGCGGCCGCCACGCAGTAAATTCTTTACTATCCTACATATTGCTACACGAATAGCCTGATGAGTTGTAGGCTTGTCCCAAGACCTACAATGAAACGCTTCAGGAAATCCTTCCCAGGGAGTGGGGGTTGAGTTTATTGGGCAGGAAGCAGCATACGCTTCCTAGAACATAGGAACATGGTATATTTACCAGTCCAAAGCCACTTTTACTCCCTCGGGATTGTTTTCAAAAGTCATCAGCCCTGTTTTACTTTCATTGTCCCATTCCCAGGAAGCTTCTTTCATTTCTTCCCCAGTATGATCGTAAACCTTATATTTCGTTGGGCTTTTTGGCAAAAGTATCCGCATGACGTTGGTGGTGTTCAACGGGCTTTTGGCAATGAAAGAATAACTGCCATTGGTCACTTTCTCCTCATATACCCGGGATGCCGAGGCCAGCACTTGGGGCTTTTGTTGGTCTGGCACGCGGTCAACATTATATAAAAAGGCTTGTTCGCCGGGCTGTACGGTTTTCTCTTTTATGATAGGCAACTCGGGATCAAACAGATCAACCAAGCGTCCTTTGAGCACGTAGGGTTCATCGCTCACGCTTTCGTCAAGCACTGAAATAAGATCGTAAGGGCCACGCTCCAGATAGAAATTGTTCTTGAAATCAAAAGCCCCAGCTTGGGCATTTTGTTCATATAGTCGTTTTACAATATTTACAAATTCCTTATCCTGTCCGGCTTCCAACACAAACTCTTTCGGATCTAGTCTTATAATATATACCGTCCCTTTTCCATATTTATGTTCTCCATTCTCCTCCGATGAAGGGTTGATATCCATCATCTCAAACAGATGCTCCGAAGCTGCTTTATAATTATTTCCACCGGTGTTCCACCATTCCTGCACATTTTGGAATGGGTCCACATCCCTGCCACAATAGACCAGCACACCTCCATCTTTCACCCACGCTGCAATAAATTTGTGGCCTTCTGGTGACGAAGGCTTCATATTGGAATACGACATGATCAGCACCTTGGTGTCTTTCCATGTATCGGGGTATGAGGTATTTTCCAGGTGCATGGTTTTTACGGGGACACCACGCTTTAGAAATGGCAAAGCCTGTCCATAAAAATTGGAAAGTTGCGGATCTTCGTATCCCTGATGGGTTGGGAAACGCTGGAACATCAGCGAATTTGACATCAATACACTGATGCCTGCTGAGCCGGTCAGCTTGTTATCTGACTCCGGCATAAAGTTGAGCGCGTTGATCATGACCTGCATTTGCGTGGAATAGAAACGAGGAATTCTAGCCTTTTCATCGCTATTGGCGCTCATTCTATACAGTCCTTCATAGATGCGGTCGGGCCAGGGCATCACCTCATAATTGGCAATATTCGGATATAACAATTTGGCGGTAAAAGTGGCTTGGTAATTCTTTTTATAATCTGCCCAATCTTTGGCGCGGTCTTCTATCGGATCGGTGAGAAAATACATTTTCCTACCGGTCGGCGCAGTCATAGATTCCATAGAACCATACTCGAGGTAAGCGGTTTCAAATACCCGTTCTTTCGCTTCTCCATCATAATAATTGGGTTCGCGGGAGGTTCCCGTCCAAACCTGGGCAATGTACCCGTCCATTGCCGGCAGGGATGCCAAGCTTGCTTCGGGGCTCACAATTTGCCACTGGGAATAGTTAACTAGCGAATGAGTAGGAACATAGCAGCGCACATTCATCCCCTTGCTTTTCCCGTATTCTTTGGCATAATTAAAGCATTCTTCTAAGGCGCGATAATACAAATGGTACTTAAGTTTATTGGACAGATAGGTATTTTCGGGCGATTCGTGCTGAGGCCGCCAATCAAACCCATAATACTCTTTCCATTCCCGTTTGAAGGCTTCGCTATATCCTGCCCGTGACCAAAATTCCGGTTCTTCCAGATAAATGGCATCTATGCCAGCATCTATGACCCGTTTGATCTGGGTTTCTTTCATATACTTGAGAAAATTTTCTGACGGAACAATATAGGGCACCATGCGTCCGTGCCATATAGTATCGCCTTTTTGCGTCACCTGGCCTTCGTCCAGGTGGGGTTTTCCATCCCACTTTCCGGTGAAATAATCCTGGTATTCGCCCCAGGCGATGCCCGTCATAAAATGGGTAGTGTACCCTCGGTCACGCCACGACTTTACACGCTCTTCAAAGGATGTACCTCCATTACCGTGATGGTCTTTTACACTGTATACGATGGCGACGTCTGCCCTTACATCGGTAACCGGTTTCCAGGGATTGGAAGTTTGAAAGGCAGTTTTCTCTCTATTTTGTTGCTCTGTCTTCTGGGCATTGCTTTCGAAGGCGGTTATCGCTCCCAAAAATATCGTGATGGAAAGGCAGATAAGGTTTTTTTTACACATGGCTTGTCGTTTTATAGGAAGGAAGTTGTATGAAGGAAGCCATCTTACACTTAACAGAGATGACTTCCAATGATAGAAGATTAAAAAAATTTAGTTTGGAGAAATATCCACTCTAAGTGCCTCATTGTAGTTGTGACGCCGAATATTTTCAGTAGCATAGTTTATTCTGGCGGCAGCACGTACAAAAACAGTTCTGCCTGGTGGAATCTGACCTTTGGTTGTGATGGTAATCGGTTGACCCAAAAGAGCTTCAAAAGAATCCCCATCATAGTTGATCTCCGTAGTGTACCTATTGTCCCAATCGCGGTAACCAACATAGGGCACCTGACTTACAAACAAGCGCACATCAGTTACGTTCAGCATGTCATCGCTGTAGTTACCCATCGGCTCAATTTTAGCCTTAAAATCAGCCGGACTGACTGCCCGGGTAACTTGTATGGTCATGGTAACTTGCCCATTGCTGACAGCCGGTTCGCCTATCCATTCAACTTTCAGAAACGGCTGGACTCTAAATTCGACTTCGGTAACACCGTTAATATCGGTATAAATCGTTTCGTCGGCGATGGTATCTCCTACGCTATTAAGCCGTATCAGCGGGATGAAAGCACCATCGGCCTGAATGTTGTAAAATCCTTTGAAAACTTTTGTATTCTGGAAAGTGCCCTCTTGCATACAATAAAAGTCAAAGTTATCCGGTGCTTCGGTTTCAGTCCAGCTAAGTTCACGCAACCTGATGCGTGTGCCTTCAGCTCCCTGGTCTGTCAACACGAGTTCCCCAGTTTCAGCGTCCACTACCCTTCCTTTTAGTGTTTCTTCGGGCCATTCGTAGTTATCAATTTCACAAGCACTAAAAGGAACTATTGCCAGGCAGCACAAGATAATATTCAATATATTTTTCATCTTTTTTAGATTTTTGGTTGGTTTAACGGCCAGGCTGCTGATCAATCACGGGACTCTTGGATACTTCATTGCCTGGTATGGCCAGGTAATAATCCTGCTCCGTAAATCGGAAAACACGCCTATCTTCATCCAAACCGGCATCAAAGAAATATTTGCCGGTTTGTGACGAATAGAAGGGATACAGCCCCCTATAGTATGCACCGTCAGATTGGGTATAGCCATTGAGCATATTGGAGTGCTGGGTTCGCCACCTCCTGATGTCCCAGAGGGTTTTATGCTCAAATCCCAGTTCCTTCTTACGCTCTTTGCGAATGACTTCCAATCCACTTTGTCCTGAAATTTCAGTCATGTTTGTCAAGAGGTCCGCTCCAGCTCTTTCGCGAATCTCCTGGATCGCTTCAAAGGCAACTTGTGGAAGATTATCACCACTTTCAACAGTCTCTCCGGCAAGTGCCAACTCAGCAGCAGCTTCGGCAGCATTCAAAAGTATTTCGGCGTATCGCATCAAAATAAAATGCTGCTCGGAGCGGGCTTCCAATACCAGGCTTTGAGGCATATTGGGATTCAACCACTTACGAACGATAAACCCAGTCATTGCCGCAGTGCCATCGGCAGTAAAGGGACCATTTTTGCCCGCTGCGTTGAGGACTGTTCCATCGGGTAGCGCAACTGTTTCGTGAGTTGTTCCATTTTGAGATAAGAAAAGTTCTTTCTCATCAAATTCACCACTAGCCGTGTAAGCATCCACTTGGTTATATTTTGTGGGGCCGGAAATTGAGTAATCCGGGGTACCCCCATTAACCACTCTCAGCGGATCAATACCGTTGGTGGCATTTCCGGTATAGATGCCCCGGCGGATTTCCATCACTTCTCCCTTAAAAACATCGCCTGGTAATATCACATTGGCCCGAAGGCGTGGTTCAGCATTGGCAAAAATGTCCGTCACATTGTCAAACAACAAATAGTTACTTTCGTCATCAAATACTTTAATCGTGCCGTCAGCATTTTTCTCAAAACCGTCAAACAATTCCACAAAGTCAAGTGTAGG
>JBBSOG010000391.1:0-6041 GCA_038259985.1 Cytophagales bacterium | reverse complement strand
GTTTGTCATTCCAGCACCGTTCACCGTACCTATAAGGGACACACTTTTGAACCCAGTGAGTGAATTGATCAGGTTTGTCCTGAAACGCTTTTCGTAATGTTCAATGTCTTTATCCGAAATATGTATCATCAGCTTTTAATTGCCTCTAAGATAGAATCACAGTATTTAATGTCCAACTGTTCTATAATTAAGTCCTGGTGATCGCGGTAAATTTGAATCTTAGCGATATCAATAGACTTCTTAAACCAAGCTTCTGAAGGTAAAATCTTACGATGGATTTTGAGTCCTTTCGCAAACATTTCTTTTTTCCAAACTACAAAATACCATTCCATAGATGGCTGGTGAAAGGCTTTAAGTGACCTTTTGTCAAAAATAAATTTATGATAATCCCCTTGGGCTAGCAATTCACTAATTTTATGGAAAGTTTGTTGAAAATATTCAATAGGGACATACTCAGCAGTAAGCTGGCACAAGATGGTTTTGAGTGCTTTATGATAAGATACTACTGCGAAATTTGATGTAAAATAATCAGTGAATGGATACTGGGTGAGCGAGTCTTCGGCAGTTTTTTCCATATAAAAAGTGACAGTTATATGATTAAGTAAATTAAAAAAAGGATCAACTAATGAAAACTGCTGTTCTTGTTGGAATGATCCTGGTGAATTTGTTTCCTTAAGCTTGCTAACTCATCTTCCAGTTTAACTGCGTATTCCAAAGTAGTTTTCATCATATCTTGCTGTGAAGAAATCTGTTCTTTAAGAAAACCCAATTCGCCATTCATATCCATAAGCTTAGTTTCATACAAAGCTTTGAGCTTTTCGTTCTCAATCTTTGCTTTTTTAAGTTCTTCCTTAAAAATCATATAAGCTTCAGGTGGGGTTCTCATAAAAGGGGATTTTAATTACGAATGGGTACTGACTAAGCATACGATTTTCACCTTAAGTACTAAGTAAGGAAAGATAATGTTTAACTTTTACTAAGATATGCTAAACTTTTGTCAAAATTCAAAGACTATAGCGTCTTTAAAGTAGACAAGCCACCATCAATATGGAAGACCTGTCCGGTGACCCAGGCACTTTGATCGGATAGGAGGTACATCGCCATGTTAGCGATGTCGTGGGGCTGCCCATAGCGTCCCAGCGGGTGCCTTTGGTCAGAAGCTTCCTTCTTTTCATCGGAAGAAAGCAGGTTTTTAGCTAGAGGAGTGTCGGTGAGGGAAGGGGCAATGAGGTTTACCCTGATTTTTTTACTAGCAAATTCTGCGGCCAATGATCTTCCCAGGCCTTCTAATGCACCTTTTGCAGTAGCCACTGAGGTATGATAATTTAGTCCTAATTGCACGGCCACCGTACTGAAAAGGATAATGCTGGCGCCTTCTGCTGTTTTAAGTTTTTTAACACAAGCTTCAATCACTTTGACAGCTCCCAGGACATTAATCTCAAAATCCTGCTGAAAATCTTTAGGTTTAAGACCCTGAAAAGGTTTCAAAGTAATCGTTCCGGGGCAGTACACCAGACCGTGGATTTCTTCAGGTAAATCATCCAGTTCATTTTCCATGTCCAGCACATCCAATTGGATATGCTTTACCTTATTTTCAACTCCAGACTCGGGAGATTTCCGTGAGGTCATGAAAATATTAGCTTCGGTGGCTATCAACTGCTCAACAATGGCGGCACCTATGCCAGAAGTGCCGCCTATGACGAGTATGTTTTTATCCTTAAGATGTTCCATGTTATTTGAGGTTCAGATAGTGTAGAAATTCTTTTTTCTTCTCTTCATCCTGAAACCGGCCTCCATAATAGGAAGTGATGGTTTTGCTGGTCACATCCTGCACACCGCGAGAGGCCACGCACATATGCGCGGCATCCATGACAACGGCTACATCTTCAGTTCTTAGTACTTCTTTTAGTTCGTTAGCTATCTGTACCGTCAACCGCTCTTGTACCTGGGGACGTTTGGCAAAATACTGTACTATGCGGTTGATCTTAGACAAACCAATCACATAACCATTAGAGATATAGGCTACGTGTGCTTTGCCGGTAATTGGCACAAAATGATGCTCGCAACTGGAAAAAAAAGTGATGTCTTTTTCCACCAGCATCTGGTTGTACTTGTATTTATTTTCAAAAAGGGTAGCCTGGGGCTTATTTTCTGGCTTGATGCCACTGAAAATTTCTTCTATGTACATTTTTGCTACCCGCATGGGCGTGCCCTTGAGGCTATCATCATTCAGGTCAAGGCCCATGATGTGCATAATCTCCCGAAAGTGCTTAGCAATTAATTCGATTTTTAAGTGATCATCTTTCTCAAATGCATCAGGCCTAAGTGGCGTATCAGTAGCAGTTGAAATATGTTCTTCACCGAGTTCGTCGGTGTATGCTTCATCAGGATGGGTATTCAACAAAGTTTCTTTCAGTTTCATATAGGGTAACTTTTAAATCTAGTTCTTTATCTATTCTTGCCCTCAACTTATTCCAGATGACAATGGCAATATGCTCAGCCGTTGGGTTAAGCTTTTTAAATTCTTCAACGTCCAAATTTAAGTTTTTGTGGTCAAAATGGTGGGTAATTTCTTCTTTGACCAAATCACTTAGCCATTTCATATCGCACACATAACCCGTTTGCGGGTCAGGATAGCCACTTACTTTGACGATCAATTCGTAATTATGACCGTGGTAGTTAGGGTTATTACATTTCCCAAACACGCTTCTGTTTTTCTCCTCAGACCATTCGGGATTATGAAGACGGTGGGCAGCGTTGAAATGTTCTTTGCGGAATACACTTACTTTCATATTGAGCTAACGAAATACAGAATTGTGTTGTTTAACATTTATTTATTAAAACATGAACAAAAGCATAAAACGTATTTACGATTGTTCAATCATCAAGTTGTTTGAAGTAAGATTTTCATTTCATTTAAAATTCTCATACCAGCTTTTTAAAGTAAAGTCTTGTAAAAGGTTTATTATTTTGTATTTATTTGCCTAATAAACGAATGCTATATGAATAGTCTATACCAATCAAAAACATCCCGGACACCTGAAATCATACTTGACCCCAAAAAGGGAATTTTTGAAATAGAAGGGCGTTCTATCCCTGAAAATTCGGTTGAATTCTACCAGCCAGTCATGCAGTGGATGGATGCGTATCGTCATAAACCTAATTTTCAAACTACCTTTGTAGTTAAACTGGAATATTTTAATACGAGTTCATCTAAATGCCTGATTGATATCATTAGGAAGCTTGAAAAAATATTTCTTGACGGGCATCAAGTATCCCTGGAGTGGTATTATGATGAAGAAGATGATGACATGCGGGAGTCAGGGGAAGATTTCAAAGAAATTTTAAAACTACCAGTGATCATGAAACCTTTCACTAATGAGGACTGAAACTTTTATGTAGTTTTTAACAGTCAAGCAGTAAAAGTGTTATCATTACAAAAACATCCAAATATAGCATGAGCATTCAAAAAGTTTTTGGCATTTTATTTACTTTATTGGGCACCGCCATCTTGTTGGTTTCAGCCTACGCCATGATTTCAGGGCCAATAGTCATCTTTGAAACTGAAGTAGATGGATTCAAAGCTATCATTCCTGCCATCCTGGGAATTATCTTCTTTTCTGCTGGGGTGAGGTTTTTCCGTTGATAAATTCAGAAAAACACTGTTAGACAAGTATTTACGGGAAAAATTGCTTAGCTTCCCTACCAGTGGCCTCATCTGCACAGCTATGAAATTGATAAGCTTATGGTTGACCAATTTTGATTCTAAAGCTTGATAACCGGCCACATCATTTCACTATCAACCCTTTACCTAACATGAAAGAGACCCCAAACGACCAGGATGTTCCACCATTTGTTTTCTATTCGGACGATGCATTTACCTTGCATGTCGGTAATCATTATGAAGGTCTGATCCTGGAAGCCAAAGACAATATGAAAGCAGTCATTACCTTCAAAAATATAAATGGGTGCTATTCATCTATCCCTACAGAAAGGATGTCAAACTTGTTGGAAAAATATTATAAGCTCATCCAACAATCAATGAAGCAGGAAGAGATGAAATCAGGTGGGACGGAGGGTATGCTTGTAGCTCAAGCTGAGTTAAAAGAGCGTGTAAAAGCACAAAAAGTGTCAGAAAAAAAGAAATCGGCAGCCCTTACCAAAGAAGCCCTGGCTGGGTCTTTTTAAAAGCTACTTCACCTGTTCAGATAGCCATCGTTTTACATCATTCAGACAATCCAGGTTCACTTCATGGGCCATGTCATATTCTTGGTAAGTATAATCTATACGCATGGCTTTGAGATAATCATTGGTAGCCCTGCCCAGGAAAATAGGAAGCACCTGATCTCTTGTTCCGTGTGTGGCAAATACCTTTAGTTTTTTCAACTGTGACCTAAAATTTAATTGAGGCGTGATCTCCCGCAAGACGTATCCGCTCATCGCTACTACGCCTTTCACCATAGAAGTATCACTGAAGGCCATTTCATAACTCATAATTGCCCCCTGACTAAATCCACACAAATAAATCTGATCCAGGTTAGGCTGATAAGCATCAATTGCTTCGTTGATAAAATTATTCAGTAAGCGGCGGGCGTGAATTACCTGTTGGATATTGGCACTGGGAATTCCGCTAGTCAAGTCAATATTGAACCAGGCATAGCCTCCGAAGCCATAAGCGATGGGCGCTTGCACGCTTAAGATAAGATATTTGGGGTCAAGCAAAGGCGCGAAAGAAAACAGGTCTTGTTCGTTGCTTCCCAGTCCATGCAAAAGAATGAGCATGGGAGGCTTCTCACCGGACTCCACTTTAGGTTCTCTCTTGATGTGTTTTAAAGAAAATGGCATATCATTTATAGCAATGAGGGGGCAATTTAAGCATGAAGTTTAGAAAACGCTCGTATTTTTTAGAATATTCAGTTTTTTGCTTATTCTCTGTGATTTTCTAATTTCACTGTTGATAATATTTTACGTATCATTTTGAATAACCAAGCTATATGAAAGCATTACAACTAGGCATTTTGAGTGTCTCAGGATTTTTCCAAAAGAAAATAGCTATTCCGGTAGCAAAATCACCCATGATAGAGATGGTAGGAATTGCCTCCCGTTCCGAAGAAAAAGCTAAAAAAGCAGCCGCTGAATATAATATCGCCAAATCCTACGGCAGTTATGAATCCCTTTTGGCAGATCAATCCATAGAAGCAGTCTATATTCCCTTGCCTAATCATTTGCATGCCGAGTACATCAGGAAAGCGGCGGACGCCGGGAAGCATATTATCTGCGAGAAGCCTATTGCCCTGAATGCCCAAGAAGCGCAAGAATGCATCGCTTACGCCCATGATAAAGGTGTCAAAGTGATGGAAGCCTTTATGTACCGTTTTCACCCGCAATGGCAGCATGCCAGGGAACTTATCCGCATGAAAGAGATTGGTAAAGTACAGTTGGTACAGAGCATGTTTACTTTCAACAATACTGATCCTGCTAATATCAGAAACAAGCCAGAAACCGGCGGTGGGGCACTGATGGACATTGGTTGCTATGCAGTTTCCTCCAGCCGTTTTCTTATGGGTGCCGAGCCGAAGCGGGTGATGAGCCTCACCCATTATGACCAGAATTTCGGTACGGATATATTATCCACTGGCATACTTGATTTTGGAGATAGCCGGGCAGAATATACAGTGGGCACGCAAAGTTTTCCCTATCAGCGGGTCAACGTGCTTGGTTCGGGAGGGGTAATATCTATTGAAATACCTTTCAATGCACCGGCGGATGTAGAAACCCGACTGACAGTGACCAATAGCGTGGGTACCAGGGAAATACTCTTCGCCCCCGAAGACCAGTACATCCTTGAATTTGAAGCATTTGCCCAGGCTATCAAAGAGAAAACAGACGTGCCTACCTCTCCCGATGATGCTATTGCCAATATGAAAGTGCTGGATGCTTTGGTCAAATCATCCAAACAAAATGAGTGGATAAGTATCCAATAATTTATTGAGTGTTTATTGGCTAACTTCAATAATCCACCAGCATGCCGGCGAGTGTAC
>JBBSOG010000390.1:0-6050 GCA_038259985.1 Cytophagales bacterium | reverse complement strand
TTGTAGGAACATGATTAATCATGTTCCTACCGGTTGCGTTTCTACAAAATCCGGTATTCCCAATAACCCTATGGAATTACCTCAGGACACCCTTGGGAAAATGATGCGTTGGTATAAAGGGAAGGTATCATATGAATGCAGAAAACAAGGACATGTTTTTGCCTGGCAGTCTAGATTTCATGACCATATTATTCGCAACAGGCGGTCATTAGAAAATATCAGACAGTATGTTCAAAATAACCCTTTGCAATGGGAGGAGGATATGTTTAATCCTAAATCAGGGCTTTAATCCCCGCCTTCAGCTTATAACCCATATACATAAAGAGATTATTTTCAACCAAGGTTACATTCCCTCCCTATCACCCTACTAATACCCAAACACCATTAACCTAAACCCCGGGGCCAGTCCTGTCGCCTGTCCTGAATACAGCGTAGTGCTGTGGTCCGGGGTAAACCTAAAAAACCATGAAGTATGTATTGAGAGGGCGCATACACGCGATTGTGTGCGACGAACCCCAACATTCCCTGGCCAACACCACGGTCAGGCTGTACCGCTTTGATGATAAAGACGCTACCCGCCTGGTAGCGGCGCAGTCTAAAGAGGCTTTCCAGTTTTTGGAAGAGAAAGAGATCAAAGCCAAGGCCAAGCGCCTGCTGGCCGAAACGAAGACCGATGCACAGGGCAACTATGCTTTTGAGATTGACGGCGATAAGCAGAAATACAAAGGCGAAGCCGTGGAGTTTGACGTGTATTACGCTGAAATACCTGACTACGGACAAAATGACACCAAGAAAGCCCGGAACTATAAAGCTTTTCAGGCGACCCTGGACGTGATACAGCCCCGCTGGCGTGAGACCAACGAGGGATTGCTTGCCCAGTGGAACCATAGCATCTCCCGCAAGTGGTGGTGCTCCATACTGCGCCGACTGGACATTTGGGTGATCTGCGGTGTCTTATTAGACTGCAAATCGCAACAGCCCCAGGCAGGCGTAGAAGTGATCGCAATGGATGATGATGTGATCAGCGACGATCAGTTGGGCACTGCCATTACCGATGCCTCGGGCAGGTTCTGTATTTTCTACCGCTCCAAAGATTTTAAGAAAACTTTCTTATCACCTTTCATCAACATAGAAACGCCCATCTTTCCGCTGGGCAACGGGCCGGACATTTATTTTAAATTCGCGCTAGGCGGTTCTATCTTTCACGAAGAATCCCCTTCCGAAGCCCGTAAACCAGGCCGGGAGAATGTGGATAATTGCCTTTGTGTACGCTTGTGCATTGAGGGTGGACAAAGCGAACCCATCTCTTCTTTCTTTCACATTGGTGACAACCGGAGATACCATATTGTGCTGAACATCAACCCGGCAGATGGCCGTACCATCAATAAAAATGACCCGAGTGAAGCAGGCTGGAATGAGCAGGCTTTTTACAGCACCCTGGCACTGCTGGGTACGCTGGAAAAAACATTAAACGGCCAGCCCATGGAATATAAGTTCCAGTACATCGAGCTGGGCAGCCCAACCGACCCTATCCCTACCAATGAGGCTGCCTGGACGGATGTGCTCAAAACGGATATTGCCAATGGCACCATCATTGGCTTTACGCCCAAGTTTTCATTGACACCTCCTCCCCCGCATTACAACCCGGATATTTATGCCATCAATCCTAAAGTCGGTCAGATTGAAGTGTTATTTAACGGCAACTGGATCATCGTACCGCAAACTGCCCAGTCTTTAACCGGTCGTTTGATTAACCTGATCTCCACCAAGCTGGCTTCAGGCAATGTGGACATGACGGGGCTGATACAAGGCAATAGTACGACCAGCATTGTACCCCTGCAAAAAAACCGCTATTTCAGTTTGCGCATGAAGAAACGCCAGGCCGGGAATGCTGCTACTGAAGTAGTAGCCGGAACTTCCCGTCCCATCGCGATTTTCAATACGACTTTTGATAAGGTGCCCCAGGGTGGCTCATGGTTGCTCGTGGCCGGAGGTCCCGAACTAGGCGTCGCCTCGCTGGACTTGCAGGAGTTGGCTACCGCCGGGGGTTGCAGCAATATTGCAGATTCCATTACCGTAAAGTATACGGCGGCTAATCCTAACCTGGGCACAGTAAACCTGACCTTTACCGGGCCGGGGGCTACCAATAGTTTTCAGCCGATTGTCTTCCCTACACCGGGAGAAGAAGCCTACGGCACCTCTTTGTATACCGGTAATTTTGGTGAGCTTGAGAACTGTGCGTATGAAATACGCCTGAATGCGGAGTTGAACCTGACCAATGGCGAAGACCAGCACGACGGTATATGGGACAGGGTGTTGTTCTGTCGTTAATCCATCAAGGCGTGTAGTCATTTAAAACAAATTGCCATTCCAGGAACGCATTACAAATGCGCTCCAGCGTATGATTCCTGGAGCGCATTTGTAATGCGTTCCTGATATACAAAAACAGCCACTTAGCACTTACCTAACGCTGTTTATTGAACATTTTTAACCTTAATTTTTAACATTATGCAACATTTCATTTCAGGAAAAGTAAGCGAGAAAGAATCCGGCTTACCCGTGGTAGGTATCCATGTGCGGGCTTACGACAAAGATCTGATCTACGACGATCTTTTGGGAAGCAGTACTACGGATAAAGAGGGCAAATTTGCCATGCAGTACGAGGACAAAGATTATAAAGAGATTTTTGAAGGCGATGCCCCGGAAATCTATCTTAACCTGCTTTCCGGGCCAAGAAGCCTGATTGGCAAATACACCATTGAGGAACTAAACCCCAAGCAAGATAAAGATGGCCTGACACAGATTGAGATTGTCATTCCCAGGGAAAAGTTAGGTGCTCTGGCCCCGGTAAGTCCTGAGGGTTTTCCTACTTTAAACCAGGATGTCACCCAACGCAAAGCCATACAAGCCAAAAGTGGCTTGCCCGGTGGTGTCAAGATTGAGTTGGACAGAATCTGGCAAAGTGAGCAGAACAAGGCGGAAATTGAGCGCCTGGAAAATGGCAATATCGTGATCACCAAAAACTTTGACCTGCAACGGGTGCAGCCGCCGTCTATTGCATTTGAAGCACTAAGCAAGGATAAGCTCAGTGATAACGTCCGGGAGGAAATCCAGGGCTTTGTACCCGATCACCTGGGTATCAAATTCTCACCGCAGGAAATCAAACGGATTGGTATAGACAGCAAAGACGGGGAAGACCGGCCGGTCAATGTTTTTCCTCCCGACACGCGCTACGCGTTCAACGATACGGCCTTCCCCTGGTGTACTACAGGACGGGTAGAAACTCCCGCGGGTATTTGTTCGGGTACGATGATTGGCAGAAACCTGATGCTCACCGCTTCCCACTGCATAGATTGGCAGGATGATTCGGTAGGCTGGATCAAGTTCACGCCTTCATATTACGATGGCTCTGCACCCTTTGGCGTAGCCTGGGGCACCAAAGTAGTGTACTGGAACAAAGCCCTCGGTGGCCTCTCAGATTTTGAAACTGCTTTTGATTATGTAGTGGTCGTACTGGACCGGAATATGGGCGACCTGACTGGCTATACTGGTTATCGGAAGTATTCTTCTTCCTGGAACAATGGCAATTACTGGCAGGTCATCGGTTATCCCGCTAGTGTGACAGGTACACAGCGACCTACATTTTCCGGGGGAGGTTCTATCTGGAATACTGCTTCTTTCTCTACCAGTGGTAAAGAAGGTTTGGTGATGGGTACTTTTATTGACATCACCCCCGGCAATTCCGGAGGACCGGTCTGGGGATGGTGGGGCGATGAAACCTGGCCGAGAGTGGTAGGCGTAGTAAGTGCCGAGGCAAACACACCCGGCCCTACTACCAGCGGTGACAATGAAGCAGGCGGAGGAGAAGCTTTGTCCGCCCTGATCACTTATTCCAGAGACAATTATTCCTAGTCAAAAAGCATCTCATAGAGGTGGTTTGTAGTATAAAATCGTAAGCATCATCATGGTGCTTACGATTTTTTTGTTTGCCGGATATCTACTTTTTATCAGCTTGCCTTAATGTCTGTTTCATCAGCCACTCATAGAGCTGCGGGTCGGCATAAGCCTGCTCCCAAGCATTGTGGCCGGTTTCTTCGTAGATGGTCAGTTTCACATCCTTCTTTAGCTCTTTCAGTTTTTTGACAATATTGACTGATTCCGACACATCAATGAGCGGGTCGTTTACTCCGTGGAATACCCAGATAGGTACATCCGGAACCCATACGGCATAGCTGGCGGGTGCTGCGCCACAAACCGGGGCCAGTGCGGCAAAGCGCTCGGGATACTGCATGGCCAGCGTCCAGGTGCCGTAGCCACCCCGGCTCATACCAGTGAGATAGATACGGCTAGTATCTATTCGGTATTCTTTAACAATTTCATCTAACAATTCAATCAGCATGCGACTGTCCCAGAATTTGCGGGTCTCTGGGTTTTGTGGAGATAAGATCAGGAAGGGAAAATCCTGACCCTGGGCTACCAGTTTGGGTGGTCCGTGGGTTTTCACCTTTTCTATATTGTCACCCCCTTCGCCACCGCCGTGCAGAAAGAGCAGTAGCGGAAAAGTTTCCCCTGCATTTTGCTCATAGTCTTTAGGCAAATAAAGCAGGTAGTCGATCTTTTGCGAATTGTCAATTTGCGTTACATGCGACGTCTGCTGAGCAGATAGAGATATAGATGCAAGGGACAGAATTAGAAAAAGGAGTATTCGGTAGTGTATCATAGATTTAAAAATTATTCTAAGTGCCGCAAGTACATTGACATTGCCGGACACAAAGGTGGCAACCATTTATTTTTGGTAGACCAGAAAGAAACGGCGGATTCAACTCATAAGTGCAAGATTTGTTGTTGATTTATTTTATCAGCGAATACCTGCACTGGAGTTTTAAAGTCATGTCTTTTTCTAGGTCTGTTATTAAGTTTAGCTTCAATTTTTTTGATGTAACAATCATCCAGTTGAGAGAAATCTGACCCTTTTGGGAAGTACTGCCTGATGAGTCCGTTTAGGTTTTCGTTAGCCCCACGTTCCCATGAATGATAGGGTTTAGCAAAGAAGAAACCGATATTAAGTTCATTTGCAATCTTCTGGTGTTCTGCGAACTCTTTTCCGTTATCTGCTGTGATCGTGTGGATAAAAGCCCCCCATTCTTCCAACTCCTCAATAATAGCCTATGCTACAGGCTTAGATTCTCTGGTATTTACCCGTCTCATTTTTAGCATTCCTGTTGATCTGCAGTTGATAGTCACTATAGCACCCTTATGGTCTTTACCAATTATTGTGTCTACTTCTAAGTCACCAATACGGTCTTTCAACTCTACTACTTTTGGTCGTTGGCCAATATCTATACGATTGGTAATCAGTCCCCTACTGTCTTTCAACGCTCCTCGTTTACGGTATCTTCTCCCTTTTGTCCGTAGGTGTTTGAAGAGTGTACCTTTCTTTTTTTTATCGTGCCAAACATGCTGATAGATGCGCTCCGTCGAAACATGTTCTTCGTTGTTTTTCTTCAAAAAACCAACGACCTGTTCTGGGCTGTAATCTTCCTTGAGCAGTTCGACTACTCGGCCTTCTATGTCAGCAGTAAACCTTCTGTGTTTGGTCTTGCTTTTATGCCGTTGGTCGCACTTAGTCTGAGCTAGATCAGCCCTGTACTTACCACTCCTACTATCGCTATTGCGATTAAGCTCCCTGGATATGGTAGAAGCACTCACATCTAACTTCTCAGCTATCTCACACTGAGGATAACCTGCTGATTGTAATAGCCCAATTTCATACCTTTGGTCTGAGGTCAATTGATTGTGTTTTTTCATCACAAGACAAATATGATCTTTTGATCTTAATCCAATGGAGGCTAGCCTCCATTGGATTAAATTATCTTGCACTTATGTGTTGAATCTAAGAAATCATTTATTTTAGCGTATCAATTATTATAATATATTATTATTCATCAGGTTTTCTTCTAATTAGGGCTTCCTCAGATAGATAAGAAAGTGTCTTTACGGTTTGTATAGGTCAATTTTTAAACAAAGCATCTAGTGCTAGATGCAGGGTT
>JBBSOG010000389.1:0-6054 GCA_038259985.1 Cytophagales bacterium | reverse complement strand
GTATTTTTCCATAAAAAAATTAAGTATAAAATTATGTATGCTACGCTCAAAAAAATACAAAGAAGAGCTTTTTTCAAGAAGACATCCTCTTTGGTTGTAGGTTCATACATTTTAATCAGATTTAAATCATAATGTTTAACAGATATCTGGAGATGATTTAAAGTTTTTAAAAGTTAAATACTAAGGCTCCGCTTACCCTCCCAGCCAGTCCTACATTTCTACCACTTACATATTTGCTATAACCAGCTGAAATCCCAAATACGGGTGAGAAAGGATAATAAGCCCCGATACCAATTTGTGTATAATTAACCCTCGTCTCATTAAAGGGGACAGCCCCAATATCTTGGGCGTCGCTATCGGATATTTGGGATTCTGACCACAGGTCTACATAAAACTTAGCGGCAGCAAAGCCTAATTTTGCCCCCAGCACCGTAGCATTTGGTACATCATTGCTCCGAACAGAATATCCAGCATTCAGATTGGCAAACCAACCAGCATTAGATTGATATTGCATAAGTACTTTGGGGTCTATCCGGGTTGATTGATTACCTATGGAGAGCACCGCGTTGGCTTCATAGTCGCTCAATGGAGTAGAAAGTCCCATCGCTCCGACAAAAGACAGTAAGCCTCCCTCGGATTCTATTTGTATGGGCGTCCAATTCAAAAACAAGGAAGCATCCTGCACACCGCTTACTTCCTGATCAACCATGGGATCACTTCCATCACCCTTGGCGGTGATATAAGGGAGATTGATGATAATGTCCAGATGGTCGGTAAGTCCGTAAGCTGCATAAAGTGTAATGCTCTGGGTTGTGATTTTTCCACCATAGGGCGGTGGGGCAGCCATTTTCTCGTCGGCAAAATAAAACTCATCATAAGACTCCCAGGAATAGGACAGTGCAGCGGTAGCTTTGCCCTTTCCTAAATTAAAACCACTGATCAGATTTTGGCTGTGTACAGTCAAGCAGCTTGCTCCTAAAAACAGTAGGCAAGTCAATAATTTTTTGTAGAATACATGCATTTTTTGCTGTGGTTTGGATAAATAATATATCAGTCATACTGAAGTATGACTGGTTAAATAAACAGCATTAAAATGCACTTATAACAGCAAATGATATGTCAGGGGAATGACAGTTATGTACTTAAAAAAATTGAATCTAAACTATACTTTTTGTAGTATCAGATTCATCTAGTAAAAGGATAGTAGATTTTGAAGAGCTTTTATGCATTATGTTATTTAGGTGGATGCATTTCTAATTTATGCTCACACCACCTTTTTGATTCATGTTATTTATGAAGAGGTCCACCATGTAATATGTAAGCGGTATTTATGAATTTTTATCCTCCAACTTCGCTTAACTTTGACATTTTAAGTAATATCAGATATTTGGTTTATTAACTTATATCAAATGTGTTTTGATGAATTTTAAGGTATGTACTAATTCCTTTGCTAAGGAAAAGCTAATGATGAACAAAGCGAACACAAGATTACTTGTGATGCTTGTTTTCCTTATCAAATTTGCCTGCTTTTCATTACCGAAAGTCTATGGTCAAGCATTGATGATAGACCGAGCTTATACCTTGCTGAAAGAAGGCCAGTTACAGGAAAGCCAACAAGCCATTGACATTGCCGCTAACCATCCGAGTACTTCGGAGGATGCCCGGATGTGGTATCTGAAAAGTTTTATCTACAAAGAATTAGCTGCGCTCAATACTGATAAGTCTCTCACCAATAATTACCATGAGATTAGCTTGCAGGCAGCATTCAAATGCCTTGAATCAGACCAATCGTCTCAATATGAAGGTGACTGCCAGGCAATAATTAAATACAACTATACCGCTTATCTCAATCAAGCCATTTCTTTTCTTAATGAAAAAGACTATCAGGCAGTAATCTTATCGCTTAAAAACGTATTGAAGGAAGAAAACCAATATTCAGCAGTTTTTCTCCCTGATGCATTATTTTATCATGCTTATGCCTTGTTACAAGAAGGCAAACACAAAGAAGCTCACGATTCCTTTTTTAAGGCTCTCCAATATGGATACCAAGACCCGCTGATCTATGAAGTAGAGGCGCTTTATAGGTTGAACAACGCTCAAAATGATAGCGCAGAATGGTATCTAAGTAAGGGGAGACAACGATTCCCTGAAGATGCCAACTTACAAATCGCCGAACTTAATTATTTGATGAAGACAGAAAAATATGAGCGGGCACGAGAGGCTGTAGAATACTATTTAGAACAGCATCCAAACCATATTGAAAGCTTACTGATGTCAGGTACAATTTATGAGAAGTTACAGGTTTCCACAGATAAAGAGGAGCATTATTTTAATCTTCAAGTCTCTGTTTATGAAAGTATTCTAAAGATCAACCCTGATCATTTGCAGGCAAATTACAATTTGGGTATTGCTTTTTATAACCGGGCAGTCAAGCTCATTAATAGTGCTGCTCAAAATTATGATCTGGATATCATCGCTTTCAATCAGCTCCTTGAGCAGTGTAGTGCTTTGTTTTTAAAGGCTTTGCCTTATGTGGAGAAAGTGAGTAAACTGGACAGTACTCATGTAAATGCCTTAAAGGCCCTTGAAGGAATTTATTATAACATTAATGATTACGAGCGTTATAATTTTGTAAAAATCAAATTACAGGAGCTATAGGAACTTTCATGAGATTCTTTCTGATCTTTATTTTTTTCTTTTCATTTAGTTTCTGTGTAAGGGCACAGCAGGTGAATGAATACAAGCAGACACAGGATCAAATTCATACCATATACTTGTATAATTTCAGTCGCTATTTTGTATGGCCTAACACTAACTACAAAGAATTTTCCATTGGGGTAATGGGAGAGCATGGCATCTCTGCTGAGATTCAGAAAATGGCCGATACCAAAACGGTGGGAGGCAAAGCTATCAGGGTAAAAGTTTTTAAAAGCCCCAAGGACATTGATATGAAATGTCAAATCATATTTATACCTTATGAAAATAGCTACTGGCTTAGTGAGGTTTTATCAGTTACACAAACTCAACCCATACTGATTGTAAGTAGTAAACCCGGTATGGGTAAGTTTGGAAGTCTGCTTAATTTTGTTGCTTATCAAGGCAAAATCACTTTTGAGATCAATGAAGAAGCCATTCAAAACAGACAGTTGAAATTTGCCCAACAGATCAAAGCCATTGGGCGAACATTATAAGACGCTCTCCTTGAATTTATCTAACTCCTCATCAGTAACAGATTCAGTTGTCTTATAATCAAGCTCTACTGAGAATTTCGTGTATTCGTCAGTTTCCTTGTACAATACTCCTCCACCGAGTTTCTCAGCTGCCAGATGAGCGATGTATAATCCTAATCCGGTACCACTTTTGGTTTCATGACCACGGAAGAACATGCTAAACACTTTTTCCCTGACCTTTTCAGGGATTCCCTCCCCATTGTCTATGACTATCAACCTTAGCTCTTCTAATGCTGTTATGTCAACAATTATTCTGATGAATGAATCTTCAGTTAATCTGCTATATTGAAATGCATTAAGGATAAAGCTATTTAAAATCAATGAGATAAGGTTGCGATCAGTAAGTACTGTCAAAGTAGTATCGCATTGGATATCCAATTTTGGTATTAAAGGTCTGTTGGCTGAGATCAGGCTTGCCTCTTCACATAGCTGATGAATCAATGCGCTCAAGTTTATACGCTCATTGTTGATCACGTGGTTACGTACATGATGGATTTGTAATACCTTCTGAAGTGTGGTACGTGCTTTGAGGCAGTTTTCCTGTAATCTATCTAGATACTGAGTTACTGCTTGATTCTCCCCTAACTCCATGGCAGCCACCTGTCCTAGACCTTCTATGCGAGCAATAGGTCCGATGATATCGTGATATGCGCGATAAACAAACAGGTCTAGCTCTGTATTGGTTTTTACCAGAGCTTCATTGGTGGACGCCAGCTCCTGTGTTCTTTGATTGACTCTTTCTTCTAAAGCTTCATTGAGATTTTGGAGATCACTATTCTTTTGTTGAATAGTAGATTTTGCTTCTTCTAGTTTCTGGTTTTTACGCTGAATATCATGATGTTGCTCTTCAATGAATCTATTTTTTGTAGTAAGTTCAAGGGTTCTTTCCAGAACCAAAGACTCCAATATCCGGTTGCGTTTTTGTACGGATATAATCCGGTAATAGTAAGCCCCACCTGTGACCAAGAGAAGTAATAAACACGAAATTATTTTAAATAATAGAGTTTGATACCATGCTGGATGAACCACTATCAGTAGTGGATTGACCTGGTCTACCCATAAATCCTGTGCAGTACGTCCCCGTACATAAAAACGATAAGTACCCGGAGCTAGGTTGGTATAAGAAGCCAAAGTACGATGCCCTACCGGCTTCCATGATTGTTCGAAACCATCCAGCCGATATTCGTAATGGTGATTTTCTGAAAACATGAAATGCTGCAAAGAGTAGGCAATCTCTACCGCATTATCATCATAGGAAAGATCAATTTGGCGTTGCTCTTCCTTATATGGCTCAAAACCCAGATGATGTTGTTTGGAATCAAATTTCGTGATTAAAAGAAGCGGGTTTTTGTATAATTTATTCTTGTTCTCACTTTTAACCTGAACAACTCCACTCAATGTTCCAAATAAAAGCTGTTCATTATTTGTACTTTCACTATAGTGAACCAGTTCTTTGCCATTAAGAAATTCTTGGTTTGAGTAGTTGATTATTTTGTTGGTTTTGGGGTCAATAGACGTAATGCCTTCTACTGAACCAATCCATATTTTATTACCTTTTCCTTTGGAAACGGAAGTTACCCGATTGCTTAATAGCCCGTCTTGCTCTGTAAATTGATTAAATTTTCCACTGACGGTGTTAAGTCGGCATATACCCTGATCAAAAGTGCCAATATATAATATCTCTCTTGCATCTGTTGCTAAGCCGGTAATTTGATTACTGGTTAAGCCATTTTGATTTTCAGCATTCTTGATATGATTGATCAGTTGATTAGTTGACTTGTTCCACCCTATGATTCCTTGACTGAGTGTGCCTATCCATAAATATTGCTCATCCTCGGCAAACACTTTAGGGGTAAATGATGCATTTAAGGACGGTATTAGCGCTGACGCTGAACGAATGCTATCATCCTCTTTATTCCAATAATACAGTCCTTGTTCAAGTACCCCAATCCATAATCTACCTTCCATATCCAAGTAAATGGATTCTATTGGTTCACTTGTACTGCTAAGCAGGGGCAATTGATATTGTTTCCATTGCTTTTTTAGTAAGTCCCACCTTGCTATTGTACCATCAGAAGTACCTACCCATATTCCATCAGTATCATCCTGAGCTATTGTTGAAATAATGTTTGTGTTGAACGATATGTAACTATCGCCTGAAAAATCAATAGAATATTCAATCAAACTTTCATCTTCCACTTGCCACTGAAACAAAGACGCATCTGAGGTGCCTATCCAAATATTACCACCCTTATCAGTGGCTAAGGCAGTGATGGGTTGATTTAAAGGTGATGAATTATGGTTACCCAAATACGAAAAGACGATATTTTCCACGTGGGCTACATCTACAGCATTATCAGAAACCACCCATAGAATACCGTAATCATCAACCCCAACTTGATTCACTGAGTTATTGCTTATAGAATAAGGATTACTGGATTGTTGGGAAAAGTTTTCTAGTAGCCGTCGTTGAGGACTTAAGCAATACAGACCGTTTTGTTGAGTTGCAATCCAAAGATAGCCGCGATCATAGAGTAGATCTTGTATGTAGTCGTTGTTGAGTTCCGGAAAAGGCGTACCAAAAGTTTCAGTTCTCCGGTCATATTGCAGTAGTCCTTTACCATAGGTTCCTATCCACAAAGTGCCCTCTTCATCCTCTTCCAGACTAAACAGATCATCTATAGAAAGTGACCCTATTTCGGGTGAGGATTTGTAAAGTTTCATGGATTGGTAATGGGGATCAATTCTCGCTAATCCCATTCCCAAGGTTGCCACCCACACTATGCCGTGTTTATCTTTGTGTAAATCCATCACTACAGCGGTG
>JBBSOG010000388.1:0-6066 GCA_038259985.1 Cytophagales bacterium | reverse complement strand
GAAATTTATTTAAGTATACCATTCATCATCCTGCTTTTTTTCTCCGTGCGCTAAATACTTTGCACCAACTTGGCCTAGTGGAAAAGGGGGTGATACGTTTTGCAAAGTTACAAATGAATAGTGATGAGAAAAGACGAAAGGTGTATTGCACCTTGATTACTTACCGAAAAATCAAACCTAATATCAGCCAGATTGCTAAGAAAGTCAATAATAACAATATGGACCTGAGCGTCTATTTAGGAAAATATGACAAAATCATTACCCAAAAAAGCGTAAATCCATTGATCGAGCAAGTAAAAAATTATACCCTTCTCATCCTTGACAGAGGGCATAACAACCTTATTGAAGATGTGGCCAAAGTTGATGACTTAAATTTTTAGCTTATTTCTTCTTATTGCTGATGGTTTTCCCTTTAGTACTTAGTGTAAAAAAGTCAAAATCAATGAGATAAGCGCAGGAGAGGCTCAGCACTTGGTTAGAGTAGTTCAAATCGTCCTTGAACCCGGGAATACCAATATAAGTGGTCTCCGGTTTGGCCATATTAGTATGGCCTAATGTATAACGCAAATCCAGCATCAGATGGCTTTTGCCCATAGGCAGCATTCCTCCGATACCCACATCCAACCCTAATAGAATGCGGTTGGGGTGCGAAACCACCATAACGCTTTCGTTATCTTTTTCCAGGTCAAAAGAGATGGTGTAAGCCAATTCATCCAGTTTATATTCCGCCAGTTCCCCCGTTCTGAGCCGGCCTTTACCTCCCACCCAGTACGAAATATTAGGCCCGGCGTTGAAGTAGATCTGATGGTAACCCAATTTTTTGGAAACCCTCAGGAGTAAAGGCACAGTAATAAACTTGTACTTTTCCTGGTTAAATTCATCGTTATCTATTCCCTTTAACCTTTTTGTTACTTGATTAAATAATATTTCTGACTGAAGTGAAATCAGATCATTTACTTTTGCATTAACCACCAATCCGGCATGATAACCTAAGCCGTATTTGCTCTGCATGGTATTGTAAAATTCTTTATTATCATAAACCGCGCGGGAAGTTTGAATTCCTACTTTGGGCCCCATTCTCAATATCTGCCCATAGGCTGAACAAAGTGGGAGCAATAATATGATCAATACAATTTTTTTCAATGTGTACAATTGTTTGATGAGGTATCAGGTTTAATTTATCATTATCAATCTTGTTCAAAAGAACTTTCAGAAGATAAGCGGTCAATGATTTTATCTGTCCAAAATCAAGCTTAACCTATCTATTTTTATACCGGTTTTCATTTTTTTCTATTGAGCCTTCCCTTCTTTATTACATCCATTTCATTAGTTGACCTTATTTTATTTATAGCTATATCATAAAAGTGCAAATTCCTAAGGCAATGCATAAATAATATACATTGTAATATTCTAATAACTTATAGACTTAAAATGATGGTTTGAATGGCTTTCTTTACACAAATTATTGTATCGAGTAAGTAGGTATCACCTGTTCTTAAATACCTGACCATATGAAACACCTATACAGACTTATATTTCTATCTATCACTTTTTGTTTGCTTGTATTCACCGCTCAGGCTCAAGAAATTTGTGATAACGGAATTGATGATGACGGAAATGGATTAATTGACTGCGCTGACCCGGCGGCATCATGCTATTTGTTTCAGGATTGTTCCAAAGAATTAGACTGCGGTAATGGAGTTGACGATGATGGTGATGGCTTTGTAGACTACTACGACGGCGATTGCTTTGATGATCCCAACAACCCCAATGACTATATCACCATCAAACCTGATTGTGAAGCTGTTCCTGTAGGTAACGTATTTGAGATAGAGGCTGCCTGGGATTCAGAGGTTTCGCCAAATCCTACCAGTGGTGCTTTGGGTATGCCAAGCGTGGATGATCTATACCAGGATGGAATTCCAGAGGTGATTACCATGAATAGTGAAACTGGATGGATGTATATTCTGGATGGGCGAGACGGAAGTACACTAAGAAAAGTGAGAGTGAAAAGTGGAAAAGTATTCGCGTACCCGGCAGTAGCTGATGTGGATGGGGATGGATTTGGAGAGATATTCACCATTGACTTAAACGGGGTCATCAGGGTTTATGAGCATAATTTGACCCTCAAATGGACACAAACTAGTGTATTTACTGGTTTTGGAAGATCATTGGGTTTGGCAGATTTTAACCACGATGGAAAGGCGGAACTGTACTCAGTGAATGAAATATGGGATGCAGAAACCGGCGCACTCCTAATTCAAGGCAGTCATGGAAGTTCAATGTATCCCTCCGCCAATGACTGGCAAACGGAACTCAATGCAGTTCCAGCGGCCGTCAATATATTACCTTCGGCTAATCTCGAGCTGGTGGTCGGTCATATTATTTATGAGGTGACGATCACTAATGCAGCTGGCACAGCGGGCAACAGCTTGAGCGAAGCCAAAAACATGAACAGTGCCGCTACCAAACCTGCTGGCTACGCTGGCTACTTTCCTGCTGATGCGGATTATGGCAACCAAACCTTTAGTCAAACTGCGGTAGTAGATTACGATTTAGATGGAAACCTGGATGTAATCGTGGGGGGGGCAAATGGAGGAATTGACGGAGCTACGACTGCATTCTATTGGAACCTTGCCAGTGATGAGATAAAAATGTTTACCGTATTGAGGCCCGGCAATACCATTCCAAACAAAATAGTGGGCACCTTCGCCGATATTGCCGGTGGCACTTGTGATAATAGTGGCGGAAGCACTGAAAATTGTTATTGGAAAAGGGGTTTAGGAAATATCAACATTGCTGATATTGACAATGATGGACAGTTGGAAGCTACTTTTATGTCCGGCTCTTCGCTATATGCCTTAGAAACAGATTTTACTGAGAAGTGGGGAAACCATATTGACTTTTGGGAATCTTCTTCCGGGGTAACTGGAACTACCGTATTTGATTTTGATGGCGATGGTTCTTCCGAAGTAGTTTACAGAGATGAGATTGACCTTTATATCATTGATGGAACAACTGGTAATAAATTAAACAGTCAGATTTCCGGTACATTTTGTAGTTCCCAAACCCAGGGGGATTATCCTATTGTAGCAGATGTAGATGGTGATGGCGAAACAGAAATCATTGTTTCTTGTGGGCTTTCTGAAAATATATTCGGAGAAGACCCGGCTACCAGTGCTACCCGTACCAGTGGATTTATCCGTGCTTATAAAGCTGCTGGAAATAACTACTGGGTACCTTCGCGGGCACTGTGGAACCAAACTAATTATTTCAACGTCAATATCAATGATAACCTGACGGTGCCCCGTTATCAGCAGTCGCACCATATTAACTTTGCGCAAATTTGTAGCGATCCTAATGCACCCGCCTCTTTTTCGCTGAACAAGTTCCTTAACCAATCCCCCCGCATCAGTTTTTGCGGGCAGTTGACTTTCCCTTCGCCTAAACTGGATTTTGCTGACGATGGTGTCATCATTATACCACCCGTCTGTCCCGATAATCAGTTTGAGGTTCGTTTGGTATTTCAAAACAATGGTAGTCAGGATATAAGCAAGCCGGTCCCTATCTCTTTTTATGCAGCCAATCCTACCAATTCTTACAGCAATACCGACGAAAGCCCCTACCTGGAGACCATCAATATTGACGTATCGGGCGGTATTGCAGTAGGCCAAAAAGTAGATACGCTTGTTATAGTGAATGCCGACCGGGGAGCCTTTACCCTCTTTGTGTCACTCAACGATATTGGACAAAACGACAGCACCGGGGCACCCATGACCAACGAGGATTTTTATCCGCTTACCAAACTCAACGGTACTATTCGTGAGTGTGATGATACCCCTACTATTGTCAGCAAAGCAGTAACCCCACTTCCTTTTCAGGTAAAAGCCGTGAAAATCAGGGACAACAGAAACTGCCCCGGTGAAGTGGCTTATAATAATGGTGAGATACAGGTACTCAGACCGGATGACACCCCTTTTTCAGCTTCTGATTTCAGCTTTACCTGGACGGATATCGCCACCAATACGGTCATCAGTAACGATGCTTTAGTGACCGGCCTGGACGCTGGCACTTACCAGGTGGTGGTAGAACATAACCGTTACGGTTGTTTTGGCAATGCGGATACTGTGACAGTACTGCGTTTTGAAGACTGGCCGGATACCCAGGTAATCACTTTGGAAGAATTACAAGCGGTATCCAGTTGCGCCCCTGGCACCGCCGATGGTATTGCCAGAATTCTTATTAACGGTCTGGCAGTGGATGAGTCTCAGTATGAGATTGAGTGGGAAGAAGAACAACAGGCGGGGGTATTGGCGATCGGTGATACTGCCACCAATTTGAGGCCCATCCTCTATAAGGTGACGGTGACTAACAAACTTACCGGCTGTTCGGAAAGTGAGACCATAGATATGTCGCTGGATTTGCCGCAATTGGCTACACCACTTGTAGAAGACAATACCAACTGTCTTAACCCGAATGGTACGATAACTGCCCAGTTGCTTTCCGGTAACGTAGCTGACTACGAGTACATGCTAATTCAATTGAGTCCTGCTCAGGATACTACCTTTAATGGCAATGATCCTAAATTTGTAGATTTAGCTAAAGGCTTCTATGAGTTAAGGGCCTACAATCCTACTACTGACTGCGGAAGGTATAGCAAAGGTCTGGAAGTAGAAATTGAAGACGGTTCAAGTATTGATGACCTCACAGCCGTTGTAGAGAAGTCACAAACCGCCTGCGAAGCCCCCTACACCGGGCAACTTCGCGCCAACATCGCTAATCCTGCTGATTACAATTTTGTCTGGTACCTGGGCACTATCACGAGTGGACCGAGTGCCGTGGTAGTAGGCAATGCAGCTTTGACTGAGCATACGCTGGGTACTAATATTACTGACCAGTATACCGTAGTCGCTACTAATCCTACTACTGGTTGCTTTACATCGGCGGTAGTTACCCTCACTGAAAGTATTGTGTATCCCACACCTGATATTAATAATTTTACCATCAATGATCAAACTAAATGTAATCCCAACGGAAGCATACAAGCAGCCGTAGTAAGCCCTCAAAGTGGAGTAACTTATACCTATCGCTTATTGCAGGGAAGTACTGAGCTTGCTAGCAATACTAGCGGTTTGTTTGAGAACCTGGAAGCCGGGCCTTATGTGATTACCATTGAGAATGATGATACGCACTGTACTTCCAATCCTACTGCTGGTGGAGTTTATGTAGACTACGACGTTGATCCTTTCGGGGCGATCACACGGACTGAAACGCCGGTGACTAATTGTGATGCTACTGCTCCAAATGGCGCATTATCTTTGTCGCTGGCAGGAGGAAATGCCAATTATTCATTCAAGTGGTTTGTCGGCGTGGATACTTTGACTGCTTATCTTCCCAAGCCTCCTGATGCGACTGCCCATCAACTGAGCGATATCGCTGCCGGGGATTATATCGTTAGAATTACCAACAAAACAAGTGGCTGTATCACCACGGATACCCTGGTGCTGGAAGATAAGTCTGCTGATTTTCAGGAGCAGATCATTGTTACAAAACTGAAAGACCAGGAATATTGTACCCCCGGAATATTTAGCGGAGAAATCCAGGCAAGCCTGCTTCAGTCTACATCCGGTGGAGCGCCTGATGCAAGCAACTATACATTTTACTGGTACTTAGGTCGCAAAAATGATTTAAGAAATGGTACAGTGGTAAATGCCATTGCTGGTGAAAACAGTGCTACAATTGATGGATTAGATGAAGGTTGGTATTCAGTAAGGGCGGTCAGAAATGACGGCTCCCAATGCCATGCCTTGGACACTGCCGAAGTCCGAATTGATGATGCCCGAGCATTACCCATTACGGACATAAATGTCACCGTGGTTAAACAAAGTTCGTGTGATTCTAATGACCCTAATGGTTCCCTGGAAGGAAATGTAGGCGGAAATATCACTGACTACACTTTCACTTGGTATCAATTAGACAATGGTATCAGAATTGACATCGGTGACCTAAATCCCAACCCCATCATATCTGGCAATAAGGTAAGTAATATCGGCGTGGGTGATTATG
>JBBSOG010000387.1:0-6105 GCA_038259985.1 Cytophagales bacterium | reverse complement strand
GACCTCTTCATGAAGCGGGTAGAAAGCAATGACGAGTGGTCACTGTTCTGCCCCAACGAATGCCCCGGCCTCTACGACAGCTACGGCGATGATTTCGAAAAGCTATACGAAAAGTACGAGCGCGAAGGCAAAGCCCGGCGTACGGTGAAAGCACAGGACTTGTGGTTTGAGATACTGGAATCCCAGATTGAGACTGGTACACCTTATATGTTGTATAAAGACCATGCGAACCGCAAGTCTAACCAGAAGAACCTGGGCACCATCCGTTCTTCTAACCTCTGCACCGAGATCATGGAGTACACTTCTCCTGACGAGGTGGCGGTCTGTAATCTGGCGTCTATCTCCCTGCCCAAGTTTGTCACTGAGGATGAAAACGGTAAGGCGTTGCATTTTGACCATCAGAAGCTGTACGAGATCACCAAAGTAGTGACCCGTAACCTGAACAAGGTCATAGATGTGAACTATTATCCGGTACCGGAAGCGCGTAATTCTAATATGCGCCACCGCCCGATTGGTATCGGCGTGCAGGGATTGGCAGATGCTTTTATCATGCTCAAAATGCCTTTTGAGTCGGAGGAGGCACAAGGCTTAAACAAAGACATCTTTGAGACCATCTACTCTGCTTCCATGGAGACTTCTATGGAACTGGCCCAGAAAGAAGGAGCGTATGAGACTTTCAAAGGTTCGCCGACTTCCAAAGGCATCTTCCAGTTTGACATGTGGGGCGTGACGCCCGACAGCGGACGCTGGGATTGGAGTGCACTGAAGCAAAAAGTGAAGAAGCATGGGATACGTAATTCCTTGTTACTAGCGCCGATGCCTACCGCGTCTACCTCTCAGATTTTGGGCAACAACGAGTGCTTTGAGCCTTATACTTCCAACATCTACACCCGCCGGGTCTTGTCGGGTGAGTTTGTGGTGGTGAACAAGCATTTGCTCAAAGATTTGGTAGAATTGAAGTTATGGAATGAAAGCATGAAGAACCGCCTGATCTCGGAGAACGGTTCTATCCAGAACATTGACGATATCCCTCAGCATCTGAAAGATCTTTACAAAACTACCTGGGAGATTTCGCAGAAAACGATTATTGATATGTCGGCTGACCGTGGGGCATTTATCTGCCAGAGTCAGAGTCTTAATTTACATATGCAGGATCCCAATTTTGGCAAGTTGACATCTATGCACTTTCATTCGTGGAAGCGGGGCCTCAAGACCGGTATGTATTACTTGCGCACCAAGGCCGCTACCGATGCCATCAAGTTTACGGTAGACAAAGCTGCACTAAGTCAGCCTCAGCCCCAGATGCAACCTTTACCTCAGCAACAGCCTCAGATGGAAGCTGTCGGCGAGCCACGGTTGCAAAACCAACCGGACCGGAAGGCCGACCCTATGCAATGCTCCCTAGACGACCCCGACTGCGAAGCCTGCGGAAGTTAATGTAACCCTCACTGAAAAGCGTCACCTCTAAAGGGTGGCGCTTTTTTTAAATATCAATGAGGTATAAATCTTAGGGATAAATGCCACCAGCGAATCAGGTAAATCAATGAGGAAGGATAAAATTTAGCATATTTAAGCAACTAAGTGGGAAGGATACATAATATTACTTTAGGTAGCAGAAATAAAATTATTGAAAGTAAACTCAACTTTTTCGCTGACTATTTCATGTTTGCCACAGATTACATCGGTCTTTTAGATAATCTACCATTTGAGAATCATCTGTCTATCACAGAAAAAATTCTTGCTCAGATTCATAAAAATTTATACAAATCAATACCATATTTAGATAACTATCTGTCTTCGCCATTTCTGAAAGATGAATTAGCAAAAGAATTTTCAAACTATAAAAAGCTAACATCTTACACTGAAGAATACGAGAAGTTAAAATTTAAAGAAAAAGTTGAATGGATTGAAAAGAATGAGGGTTTTATCAACACTCTTAACAAATTTAAAAACGAATTAGGTAAAGGGTTGTTTAGGAAAGCTCTTGATGCCATTGAGAGTTTAGCATCATGTCCATGTGAACTATCATGTCATATCAATGAGATTAAATACTATACTCATATTATTGTGAGTGAATATTTATTCAATGGGTTTTCAAAAAAAGAAATTAAGAACTTTCTCAATAGCACTCTCGAAAAAGAAAAATATACTTTTATCTTTCCTGAAGAGATTAAAACACTAGAGGAAAAGAATAAGTACCTTCAAAACGTTAATTTAAAGGAACAATTTGAAGCTTTCTGGTGTGCCTTTAAAAAGAATTCCTATGAAAGTTATCTTTTATTTAGAGTAAAGAATATCAAAGCAGAGGATGATTTTTGTTTTACATACGATAATGCAACTTTTTACAGTGGCCAACATGTAAAGTTTGCCCATCTAAAAGAAGAAAGGGATGATAAACTGGATTCTATGATGGTGGATAGATTATTTCGTCATGAGGACAAACTAATAATAGCTGTTATATCAATACAGTTTAGCAGTTTTGAGAATGCATTACAACTTGCAATAAATCAAATAAATAAAGAACTTACCTATCTTAATTACATAACTGGCGCTAACGCTTTACTAGATCCTTTTGAATATATTACACTTTCACCTGAATTTACTCTTGATGGAGGTAGTGTTAAATTTGATAAAAGTTTTGAGGATATCAGAATTGATAATCACAGAGAGAGACTAGAAGATAATCCTTATAAATATTTAGACGGTGTTGTGAGCAAAGCTAAAGATCACTTGCTGAATTTTGAAGATACTTTCATACAAGCTGTAAGCAGCAAAAAACCTAATGACTATTGGCAGTATTTGGAGAACCTAATACAGTCAGCCATCCTAAATAAAGATAAAGTAGTTAAAGAATATGTCTCTTCAATACTCCTATTAAAAAGCTTTCAATACCACCAAGACCAGGTTTTAAGGTATATACTTAACGCGATAGCACCATTACCATTTAACTGCTCTGCTGAAAGAATCGGTATAGACAAAAAAAGGCAAGCTGAAATTTTTCAAAAATGGGAGCAACAAAGCTTAAATAGTCTTTCTAAAGAAATAAACAATGATTTTATAAACCATATTATTGACAATTATGTGAATGGATTAAACTTTTCTGCGCTAAAGAAATACTACTACTCAATACTTACAGAGACATATGAACAAAGAAATTTCTATATCCATCAAGGAAGCGAGCATCCAAAAGCCGTCATTAAATTACAAATAACTTTGCCTAGGCTGGTTGCCCGACTTCGTTGGCTGTTATTGGAAGAAATTAAGAATAACCCTTCTCTTGATCTTAAAGAGATTCTCGATTCTTTGAAGGAAAAAGGAGAAAAACTTGTCAGTCGCTCGTGACTTCACGAGTGACCCATATCCTAAGGGCCTCTGGCCCGATTATGACCAGCAGGTAAAGTTACGGGCCAGAGGCAATTCCATTGTGACCCTACCAGATAGTGGTCACTCGGCTGGAGTCGAGCGACTGTAAACATAGTCGTCACTCGCAAGATGCGAGCGACTGAAGTGATGCTTTCAATGCATACATTTTTATGTACATTTAGATTGACATAGGGTAGGTAACTATCCGGTGTTTTATGTTAATGACCGGTAGGGGTGATGCCCTACCGGTTTTTCTCTACAAATTCCTTAACACATATGAAATTTCTTCAATACTTAATGCCAGTTATTTGTGTCTTGTTGTTTTTAGGATGCTCAATCAACTCTGAATCTACACTAACTAATGAATCTCCAGATAAAGAAGTGACCCTTCAGGATTGCGATTTCATTTTTTTGGAGATAAAAGCTTTTGAGGTAGGTACTGATAAACTTTTAGATGAAAAATTGATTGAAGGCTGCTTCAATAAAAAAGAAATAAAAGATGCTTTCGGATTGATAGAAGTAGAAGATCCATCAAGGCAAATCAAAATATCATACTTTGCTGAAGAGGACCATAACATATTAAGGCATCTAGATATTAGATTAGGCTCAGCTGAGCCCTCAAGGTGGAGACGCAACGAAGGGCATGACATATTTATAAACGAAGAAAATGGAGAGCTTAATTTCATTTTTGGTGACCGAAAAAAAAGTAAAATAAAAGGTACTCTAAAACTTTACAATTGATGTACTTTAAGTCAATTATGAACCGCCGTGACTTGGACAAACTTACCCTCCTTTGCCGAAAGGATAAAATCTCTCAGATTTTATGGATCGTTCTTTCAGATTTTTGCAAAAAAATACAGAAAGCCATAGTATACTTTTAAAGCACTTTCCTGAGGAGATTAGAGAAGTTGGCAATTTACCTCCTAATTGTTGACTCGCAATCAGGTAACCCATAGCATTAGACTCTCAGGCTTCTCTTAAACTGTCGGATACAAAGATTTGGACTGTAGGATTTGCCAGAGAGACCTCCGCCACAGTCGCTCGTGTCTTCGCGTGTGACCTATATCCTGAGGGCCTCTGGCCCGAGTTTAATAAGCAAATGAAGATACGATTCGTCAACAGCCTATAAGGAAATTACTGCTTTGATGACTTTGGCCTCTGGTTTGAGCCAGCCATCAAAGTGGCTCACCATCTCTTCAAACTTCGCCCGGTGTGTGATCCAACGGTCTACATTGATCTTGCCTTCTTCCATCATACCAATGATCTGCTGGAAATCAGTAGCCAGGGCGTTACGACTGGCCATCAGGGTCAGTTCTTTTTTGTGAAAGTACGGGTCATGAAAAGCAAAATCCCCCTGAAAAAGCCCGATAAATACGATTTTTCCGGCCGGGGCGGCGTATTCCAAGGCTTTGGCCATAGACTGTTTATTGCCGGTGGCATCCAGCACTACAGTAGGCAGGTCGCCACCAAACTGTTCCCTGAGTTGTTCCATCGTATCTTCTTTTCCCGCGACCACAGTACCATGGAGATCAGTGACTTCAGCGGCAAATTTCAGGCGGTCTTGGTTGATGTCCATCACCACAGTTTTGGCCCCGACGGCAGTAGCAAAAATCACCGTTGCTAAGCCGATAGGCCCTGAGCCAACCACCAGCACCAGATCATCAGGTTTCACTGCCGCCCGGTTGATGGCATGACAACCAATGCCCAAAGGTTCTATCACTGCCAGTTGCTCATAGCTGAGCTTGTCCGACTTGTGCAAATACTTAGCAGGCAATTTGAACTGCTCCCGCATACCGCCATCTTCATGCACGCCCAGCACCGAGACGTTTTCGCCACAGTTGGTAAAACCCCGGCGTACTGCCTGGTCCTGTGTTTTGTTTTGATAGGGCTCTACCGAGCATTTGTCCCCTGCTTTTACGTGAGAAACATTTACACCAACTTTTAATACTTCTACACCTAGCTCATGGCCCAAAATCCGGGGATAGGAAAAGAAGGGCTGTTCGCCCTGGTAAGCATGGAAATCCGTACCGCAGATACCAATGCGGTGTACTTTGACCAAGGCTTCATCAGCTTGCAAGCCTTCATCCGACGTGGTGTCGGTGTAGCTGAATTTTCCAGGTTTCTCTAATACTAAAGTTTTCATGCTTGATGGTCTGTTTTGTGCTGCCGGGATAGTTTTGCTAATCTTATTTTCAAAGCTAGTATTTAACGTTTGCTGATCAACTATCAATGGTCAAAACCAGAATAAGTGGTGCTTCCGGAGAATAACAAGCTTGATTGTAGCTGCCAGCTTAGAGCACTGAACTAATCAACATCCCAAAATGTCTGATTTATACAAAACAAAAGCTTCTTAGTTAATTTACAAAACCAATAATTATGGTTATGCTTATATTGTGAAAAGCTTAATCATGATCGTCATTATTAATAAGTGCTAAATGTCTACTCATAAACAACTTGAAATTCTGAAGCAAAAAAGCCTTCAATATTCATTGATTAGTCTGATGAGTACACTTTTTTTTGTGGCTATTGCATTAGTAAGTTGCGAATCAGACAAGCCTGCCGAAGTAGTAGCAGTAGAAAAACAACTTCCCGAAAAGATAGACTTTAACCTGCATGTTAAACCTATCATATCCGATAAATGCTTTTCTTGTCATGGCCCGGACGAAGCCAGCCGGGAAGCAGGACTGGAACTTACTTCCGCGGAAAGTGCATTTGCCGCGCTGCAAGATACCCCCGGCAAAT
>JBBSOG010000386.1:0-6115 GCA_038259985.1 Cytophagales bacterium | reverse complement strand
ATGACTTTTGGTTTGGATTTGAACAAGAGTATTTTATCATGGATACCAAAACCGACCTTCCCCTTGGTTTTCCTAGAGGTGGATTCCCTGGTCCTCAGGGTATGTATTACTGCTCCGTAGGTGGCCGCTATACCTGGGGCAGGGAACTGGTTGAAGAGCATTTAGATATATGCCTGGAAGCTGGTTTGAATATTGAAGGAATTAATCAAGAAGTTGCCCCCGGCCAGTGGGAATTTCAAAACTTCGCCAAAGGTGCTAAAAAAGCAGGGGATGAAATCTGGATAGCCCGCTACCTGCTCAACAGACTCACTGAAAAATATAATTACTACATAGAACTACATCCTAAACCCATCAGCGGAGACTGGAATGGTTCTGGTATGCATGCTAACTTCTCTAATGGCACTTTGAGAAATGCCGGTAGCAAAGATGTTTATGATAAAATCTGTGAAGCTTTCCGCCCTACCCGTGAAGCACATATTGAAGTGTACGGTGCCCACAACGAGAAAAGATTGACCGGAAAGCACGAAACACAATCTATCCATTCATTTTCCTATGGCGTATCCGACCGTGGGGCTTCTATCCGTATTCCTATCGCTACGGTAGAGAGTGGCTGGAAAGGATATCTGGAAGACAGAAGACCAGCTTCTAATGCTGATCCGTACAAAGTGGCCGGAATTATCGTAAAAACGGTTAAGAGTGCGGTTTTGTAATAACACTGCATAGCAAAAATAACAAAAGCTGCCCTGTTAATGGAGCAGCTTTTTTTGTGAATACAGAGGTGTTTTACGATCAGATATAATATAGGCTGTCAAAAAGACAGCCTATATTATTTTATCTAGTTCTCTTCGTATTTCAGGAAGACAGCCCCCAAAGGTGGTAACATTAGGTTCACCGAGCGTTCTTTGCCATGCGTAGGAATAGGTAGGGTTTCCAGTGATCCAGAATTCGTCACACCGCTACCATAGAATTGTACATCATCGGTATTGAATACTTCTTTCATGTACCCCTTTTTGGGCACTCCGATTCGGTAATTTTCCCTGACCAGGGGCGTAAAGTTAATCACCACATATACATTATTTTGTTCCTGATGGCCTTTTCTCACAAAGCTGATGACCGAATTTTGCCAGTCATTGATGTCAATCCATTCAAAACCCTCTGCCTGAAACTGAAACTCGTAAAAGGCAGGTTCCGTACGATAAAAGTCATTCAGGTTTTTGACCATCCATTGCAGTGATCCGTGAGGCGAAAACTGGTTTAAGTGCCAGTCTAAACTTTGGTCATGTTTCCATTCCCGAGTTTGCCCAAACTCACCGCCCATGAATAATAGTTTAGTACCCGGGTGCGCATACATATAAGCGTAGAGCGCTCTCAGGTTGGCAAATTTTTGCCACTCGTCACCCGGCATTTTGTCTATCAAAGGTCCTTTACCATGCACTACTTCATCATGAGAGAGTGGCAGCATAAAGTTTTCAGTAAAGGCATACATCAAACTAAAAGTAATCTCACCCTGATGATGCCCACGGTGTACCGGATCTTTAGACATATAGTCCAGCGTATCGTGCATCCAGCCCATCATCCATTTCATCTCAAAGCCTAATCCACCAATCTGGGTAGGCCGAGAAACCATAGGCCAGGCGGTAGATTCTTCGGCAATCGTATACACGTCGGGAAATTCTGCGTCTATGGCATCATTAAAGTCTCTCAGGAAATTGATGGCTTCAATATTTTCCCTGCCACCAAACTGATTGGGAATCCACTCCCCTTCTTTGCGGGAATAATCCAGGTAAAGCATAGAAGCGACTGCATCCACCCTCAAACCGTCTATATGGTATTCCTTAAGCCAGTACAGGGCGCTACTGAGCAAGAATGACCTTACCTCGTTTCTTCCATAATTGAAGATATAGCTGTTCCAATCCGGATGATACCCTTGTCTTGGGTCTTCGTGTTCAAAAAGGTGGGTGCCATCAAAATAATGAAGACCGTGAAGATCGTTAGGGAAATGGGAAGGTACCCAGTCCAGAATAACCCCAATCCCCTCTTCGTGTAGGCGGTCTACCAAATATTTAAAATCCTGGGGGGAACCGTAGCGGCTGCTCGGTGCAAAATATCCGGTACACTGATAACCCCACGATCCATAAAAAGGATGCTCCATGATAGGCAAAAATTCTACATGGGTGAACCCCATCCACTTCAGATACTGAGGGAGTTCATCAGCCAGGTCGCGGTAGCTCATGAAATCACTTCCATCTTCCCCTTTTCTTTTCCAGGACCCTATGTGCATTTCATATACAGACATGGGTTGGTCTTCGCCTTTTCTATTTTTTCTTTCTTCCAGCCATTTGCCGTCATTCCACTGGTAATCCCTGTCCCAGACTACGGAAGCTGTTTTGGGTGACACTTCCCAGTGAATGGCAAAAGGATCACCCTTTTCGGCTTCGTATCCATTATTTCTGGAGCGGATAAAATATTTGTATTGTGTCCCTTTACCAATCTCAGGGATAAAAACCTCCCAAATGCCTGACGCATCCCAACGTGACGACATAGGATTGGCCTCTTTATTCCATTCGTTAAAGTCACCCACTACTGATACTTTTTCTGCATTAGGTGCCCAGACTGAAAAGGAAGTGCCTTCTACACCATCTTTTTTTGTTAAGTGTGAACCTAATTTGTCGTAGAGGGAATAATGTTTCCCCTCATTAAAGAGGTGAATATCATAGTCAGTAAGTTGTGTTAATTGAGAAGGTTCCATAAAAATGTTTTGTTCTAAGTTTTGTAAACTATTGACTCGTTCAGTCGGATTATTTAGAACTTTTGCTTGTCTGCTCTTCATAATATTTCTTCATGATGTACTTGATCCCTTTCATAGGAATAGTAGCCCAGCCTGGACGGTTGTTCAACTCGTAACCAAGTTCGTATACTGCTTTCTCCAGAAGAAAAGTCTGAAGCAGCGTTTCTAAGTCCTCCTGACTATCAGGTAAAAAGTTACTGCCTTTACAACGCTCAATATAGGCTTTCATAAAGATACCACTCATGTAGTGATACCATTGTTCTGCCCATTCGTCAAGATATTCCGCTTCCCCTTTGGTAAAAGCCTCGGTACGGAACAATCCGTTGTAAGCAGCATAATGGAATGACCTGATCATTCCCGCAACATCCCTTAAAGGTGAGCGCTTGAGCCTTCTTTCGCTATAAGCCCTGGCAGGTTCACCTTCAAAATCCAGAATAATAAAATCTTTTCCGGTAAACAGCACCTGTCCCAGATGATAATCGCCGTGGGTACGTATTTTCATGGTGGTGATCTTGTGCGCATAGATTTGCTGCATACAATCCAGTATATCTTTGCGCATCCCTTTTATTTCATCGGCGTATTCCCGTACTGGTTCATCCAGTTTTTTTAGTGTTTTATCTAACACCTGGAATGTACCCCGCACCGAAGTTTGCAGAGATGAGAAGACAGACCGTTGATAATGCAAAGAAAATGGTTCAGGAATAAAGTCCTTATCATCAGTGGAAGAAGCCAATGCCAGGTGCATTTCCGCGGTACGAATACCTAATAAAGCCGCTCGTTCGGTAGAGGCCCCGCCCATGAGTTCTCTTATTCTCTCGGGTATTTTTTCGTAATCTACCGGGTTGGCCAAAGTGCCTTTCAGTGCCGGAGCACTTTTGTGGTCATTTTGCTCAATCAACACCCGCTCAAAATACCTTCCGACTACATCACTCATATAGGTCCAGGCGTCTCCCTGGTTTTCTACCAGTTCCTGCATCATACCCAGCACCATATTATCTTTCTTCCCAATTTCCAGTTCCAGGGCACCTACATAATTGGGCACATTCTGAAATTTAGCGGTTTCCGTGAGAAAGCGGGTAATCTCCAGGTCGGGGTTCATCACCGCATCTATTTTGCGATATAGCTTAAAAAAGAAATGCTTTTCATAAATAATGGAAGTATTACTTTGCTCTGCAGCCAATACCTTAGAATGAACTTCTTTTTGCTTTTCTTTCCAAAGTTTGGTGGCCGATTTGTTGGCACTACCAACCAGGTTAGAACCTGTCTCTTTCCCTTTTTTCTTCTTCGCCATCATTTGGAATAGGGCATAGCGGAAAGACTCATTGTATACGGCATCATACAGGTAACCTTTCTTACCACCAATGACCATTGGCGCAATCAGACTCTGTGAGAAATTGCTACGCAAAAATTCACTAAACTCTTCGGCAATAAACGATACCGGGATTTGATAAAATTCATTCAAACCCTCATTATAACTCACTTCCGCGATGAGGAAAGCCCCCGCAGAATCGCTCATGGGAACGTCCGCCGTATGTGCAATGCTGATGTTTTGAATAGCTCGCGCTTTGCCACCAAACCAGCGGCACCTGAGCATATACTGAGACAATACCCCCTCAAGGGCGTTTAGCGTTTTTGACTTAAACAGATCATTCCATCCGGCAATATTGGCAAAAGAATTTTCAGGTGTGCTATTTTCTTCCGGCTCTACAAAGGCAGGTTTTTTAAGCAGAAACCATTCGTATCCATGAGGAGATAAAGTAAAAAGATAAGGCTGATCCCCTACCCTGGGGAATTTATTTCTGCTAAAAATTTCTATCGGAACAGCATCTTTGAAATCTTCCAGGTCAAGCTCTACCGGCTGCGAAAAACGGGATAAATTGACCAAAACTAGAATAGTTTCGTCTTCATAAGTCCTGGTGAAAGCCAGTACTTTAGCGTTTTCAGCGGATAAAAAATTAATGTCCCCCCTGCTAAAAGCTTTATGCTTTTTCCTCATGCTGATGTGCCGCTTCATCCACCATAGCAAAGAATTGGAATTTCTTTGTTGCGTTTCCACATTGACGGCTTCGTACTGATATTCAGGGTCCAGGATAACCGGCAGATAAAGTTGTTGAGGGTTGGTATCAGAAAACCCAGCATTTCTGTCCGGGCTCCACTGCATGGGTGTACGCACGCCGTCACGGTCACCCAGGTAATAGTTATCGCCCATGCCGATTTCATCTCCGTAATAAATGACGGGAGTTCCCGGCAAGGAAAAAAGGAGATGGTTCATCAACTCTATTTTCTTCCGGTCATTATCTAACAGCGGTGCGAGGCGATGACGGATGCCTAAGTTGATTTTCGCGAGCGGATCTTTGGCATATACCTTATACATGTAGTCCCTTTCCTCATCCGTCACCATTTCCAGCGTAAGTTCATCATGGTTTCTCAAAAACATAGCCCATTGGCATACTTCAGGGATCGCTGGGGTTTGGTCCAGGATATCGGTAATGGGATAACGGTCTTCCATCCTCACCGCCATAAACATACGGGGCATGATCGGAAAATGATAATTCATCTGGCATTCGTCACCGTCACCGAAGTAGGCCGCGGAATCTTCCGGCCACATATTGGCTTCGGCCAAGAGAAGGGTTCCGGGGCGTTTTTTATCTACGTGCTTTCTGAGTTTTTTTAGAAACACATGGGTTTCCGGCAAGTTTTCACAGTTGGTGCCATCCCTTTCAAATAGGTAAGGAACAGCATCCAGTCGGAAGCCATCAACGCCGGTGTCCACCCAAAAGTCCATAACCTTGAAAATTTCTTCTACCACCGCAGGATTATCATAATTCAGATCAGGCTGGTGATGAAAGAACCTGTGCCAATAATAGGCCTGCGCCACCGGGTCCCAGGTCCAGTTAGAAGCCTCATAATCCTGGAAAATAATGCGTACATCGCTAAACTTGTCGGGCGTATCACTCCATACATAAAAATCCCTTTCTACCGAACCAGGCTTAGCTTTTCTAGCCCGCTGAAACCAGGGGTGCTGATCGGAAGTATGGTTAATAACTAACTCAGTGATGACCCGCAAGCCCCTCTTTTTGGCCTGCTTCATAAACCGCTTGAAGTCCTGAATATTTCCGTAGTTCGGATTGATATTATAATAATCCATAATATCATAGCCGTCATCCCTGAGTGGGGATGGGTAGAAAGGTAGTAGCCAGATGGTATTCACACCCAGGTCTTGTAAATAATCGAGCTTTTCCAGCAAACCTTTGAAATCACCGATTCCATCGCCGTTGTTATCTTTAAAGGCTTTGATGTGAAGTTCATAAATCACCGCATCCTTGT
>JBBSOG010000385.1:0-6116 GCA_038259985.1 Cytophagales bacterium | reverse complement strand
TATAGTGCCCTGGTGGCAGCAACAGCCGTTCTGATTTCAGTCAGCATGGCGCTGTGGCTTACGCTCCATTTCCGCCAGGAGTTTGAAGGCAAATGGCTGTCGATGGTGATATACCTGCCGCTGGCCATTCCGGGTGTGGTAGCCGCTTTCTTCACTTTCCAGCTGTTTGCCAAAGCTGGTTTTTTTTCCCGGCTGGCCTACCAACTCGGTTGGATCACCGAAGCGCGTCAGTTCCCCGACCTGGTCAATGATCAGTTTGCGGTGGGTATCATCCTGACGTTTATCACCATCGTGATGCCCTTTTTTGTGTTGCTGTTTCTCAATGTGTACAAAAACGAGCGGGTAGCTGATCTCTCGGAATTATCTAAGTCGCTAGGTGCTACACCCCGGCAGGTGCAGTGGCAGGTGAGTCTGCCAGTGATCCTGCGCAAAACCTGGCCCATCATTGCCCTGTATTTCATCTTCCTGCTGGGTGCTTACGAAGTTCCGCTGATCTTGGGTCAGGAATCGCCGCAGATGTTGTCGGTACTGATCATCCGCGAGGTGAAGCAATACGATTTAAGCAAAATACCGGAGGGCTATGTGGTGGCTGTGATTTACACGCTGGTGGTGTCGGTAGCAGCTATTTTGTTGTTTTCACGTCAAAAAAGCGTCGCCCATGAAGCATAGCTGGAAGCCCTACCTGCTCACACTACTGGTGCTGCTCATCCTGTTTCCGTTTGTGTACCTGGTGTTGCTGTCGCTGTCCGCTCAATGGCGTTTTCCGCAGGTGTTGCCAGCCTATTTTGGTTTGCGCAACTGGCAGGCGTTGCTGATCTCAGAAACCGGACTGCTTAGCAGTTTTCTCGTCTCGGTGGTAATTTCCCTGTCGGTAGCCACCGTGGCTACCTTGTCTGGATTTTTGATCAGCCGCACCGTTGCATATCATCCCAAAAAGCACCTGCTCACGCTGCTGACCTATTTTCCGTATATCTTGTCGCCCGTGGTATTTGCTGCCTGTCTGAGTTTTTTCTTTCTGAAACTTGGACTGTTTGGTGAAGTCAGCGGCGTGATTGTGGCGCAGTTCATGATCGCTTTTCCCTACGCGCTGATCTTTTTCAGCAGCTTCTGGGGGAACAAAACCCGCGACATGGAAGACCTGGTGATGACCTTGGGAGGCAACCGCTGGCAGAGTTTCCTGAAAGTGCTCCTGCCATTGGCCAAAGGGATGCTGCTCATCTGCTTCTTCCAGACCTTTCTGATCTCCTGGTTTGAGTACGGGCTTACTTCCGTCATCGGAGTAGGCAAAGTGCAAACGCTCACGATCAAGGTGTTTTTGTTTATCAAGGAAGCCAACTTTTACTATGGCGCGCTGAGTTGTTGCCTGCTCATTTTTCCGCCTGTGGTGCTGCTGTATCTCAACAAAAAATATGTTTTTAATAAACTGATTTGATGTTTTTAGAAGTAAAAAATATTGTCAAAAGCTTTCACCACGAGCAGGTGGTCAAAGACCTCAACTTCTCTCTGGAGGCGCACAAGACGCTGAGTATCCTGGGAAAATCAGGCTGCGGAAAAACAACCATGCTCAAAATCCTGGGAGGGCTGATTAGGCCAGATGCGGGTCAAATCATGCTCAAGGGGGAAGACCTGGCTGGCAAGGCGACTGAAAAACGGAGTATTGTGTATCTGTACCAGGAGGACCTGTTGTTTCCCCACCTTAGCGTGTTTGAGAATATTGCGTTTGGTTTGCGCCTGAAAAAGCTTCCTAAAGACACCATTCAGGATAAAGTACACAAGATGATTCAAAGCCTTGAACTGGAAGGGCAGGGCAGCAAAATGCCACAGCGACTTTCCGGCGGGCAGCGGCAGCGCGTATCATTTGGACGGGCCATCATCACCAATCCCTCGCTGCTATTGCTCGATGAGCCATTTGGCAGCCTGGACGCAGGCACGCGCCAGCGGATGCAGGAGCTGTTCAAAAAACTTGCGCAAACGTTCAATATCACCTCCCTGTTTGTCACGCACGACCTGAAAGAAGCCATCCTGATGGGCGACGAGATCGCCTACATGCACAGCGGCCAGCTCAAAGTATACCCAGACAAACAAGCCTTCATCAGCGATCCCGAAACCGGCGTGCAAAGCGAGATAGGCTTCTGGGAAGGATTAACGACTACAAAAACCCTCAAATCATGAATAAGAAAAGTCAAGTAAATACCGACCCCGACAGGGGTACAACTATCATAACCCCGACAGGGGTACAACTATCATAACCATGAGCAGCTTCAGGCAGATATATTACCAGATCGTGTTTGGCACCAAGTACCGGCAGCCGACCATTGCAGAAGAAAATTGTAAGGAACTATACAAATACATATGGGGCATCATAGAGAAAAAACAAAGCAAGCTGTACCAAATCAACGGCACGGAAGACCACATCCATATCTTCAGCGACCTGCATCCTTCCCAGGCATTATCAGCCTATGTGAAAGATATCAAAGTAGCCAGCAGCCTGTGGATGAAAAGCTCCGGTAAATTTCCTGACTTTATTGGCTGGCAGGTTGGCTATGGTGCCTTCACCTATTCCATCCGGGAAAAAGACAAGATCATCAACTATGTAAAAAAACAAAAAGAACACCACAAAAAAGAAAACTTCCTTAATGAATACAAACGCTTACTCATAGAAAATAAGATCGAATTTGATGAAAAGTATCTGCTTTGAAAACCATGAGTTTCACTCAAGGCCATTGGAATTAAACCCCTGCGGGGTAAGAAATGAAGAATCAAACATAAACCATAGCCCGAAGGGCTTACACACTTATAACTGCGGATGCAATCCGCAGACAACACCATGAAAAAAAAACAAGTCTGGATAGACACCGACCTCTCAGTAGGCATGCTAAGACACCGCCGTGAAGGCTACTGTGATGTAGACGACGGCTATGCCGTGCTTCAACTGATGCAGGCAAAACATGTCACCATCTACGGCATCAGTGCTGTGTTTGGCAACACCTTGATTGAAAATTCTTACCCGCTCTGCCAGTACATGAGCCGCGAATTTGCCGATGACCAAATACCAGTTTACAAAGGGGAAGGCCATGCTATTGACCTGCAAAATGTGCAAAACAACGAAGCTGTAGAAGCGCTGGCAAAAGCCCTGACAAAACAAAAACTCATCATCATGGCGATTGGTCCGGCCACCAACATCGGACTGTTGCTCTTGAAGTATCCTGAACTTAAAGCGCAGATTACGGAGGTGGTGCTGGTTGCTGGCCGCCGGAAACCCACCGATTATTTTGCTATTGGCAAGCAGGGTGCCCGAGCACAAGACCTTAACTTTGACTTGGACAATGATGCCTTCAGGCTATTGTTTGAACATGAGGTGCCGGTGACCTTGTGCCCGTTTGAAATATCTAACAAAGTGTGGCTGGCAGCCGCTGATTTGGAACGCTTGTCACAAGGAAATGCCGGTAACCGCTGGTTGGCAGAACATTCCCAAGCATGGTTGCAACAGTGGCTGGCGATGGGCGCAGCGGGCTTCAATCCGTTTGATGTGCTGGCCAGCCATTACATCATTGCCCCGGAAGACATCATCTCAGAGCCACTCAATGCCCGACTGGAAATCCACCCGGATGATACGGTAAAGGACAACGACAAAAAGACATTCAAGCAATACCTGCTGTGCGACCAGAGCGAGGGTTACCCGGTGAAGTATTGCTACGATGTGGTAGAAGGATACCATGAGAAGCTGATGAAGAGTTTATTGTCTCACGCATAAATAACTTATATGATGCAATTTTTTCTAATCTTATTTCAGATGCTTTTTTTTACCGCAGCATTCGCGCAAGTCAATACCTACACTGCTAAGGTGATTGACGCTAATGAGCAAGCTATACCGGGCGCTACTGCCAATATTATCGATACGCAAAATTATGCAGTTACCAATGGTGAAGGTGTGTTTACGCTTCAGACTGATGCGACTGATTTTACCATTCAAGTACAATTTCTGGGTTATAAAACTGAAGAGATTGAGGTAACTAATGGTGAGTTAGCGGAAACCATTCTCTTGGAAGAATCCACCGCCCAACTGGATGAGGTGGTGGTAACGGCACTGGGCATTGAAAGGGAAAAACAGTCATTGACTTCTTCGGTAGCGGAGGTGAGCGCCAATCAGCTTACCGATGTGCCAATGAACAATGTAGTCAATAGCCTGGCTGGACAAGTGGCTGGTGTACAGATCACCAACGGATCTTCCGGCGTTGGTTCATCTTCCCGGATTATCATTCGTGGAGAAAACTCACTGAGTGGAAACAATCAAGCCCTCTTTGTGGTGGATGGTGTGCCGGTCAGTAACCTGCAAATTACCAGCGACCTGCTCAATGATGGTGCCTTGCAGGAAGTAGACTATGGAAACGGCGGTGCAGAAATTAATCCTGATGACATTGCCTCCATCTCTATACTGAAAGGGGCGGGTTCGGCAGCCCTTTATGGTACGCGCGCCGCCAATGGGGTAGTGCTGATCACCACTAAAAGGGGTGGTAAGAAAGCGGGCATAGGCGTGACGACAAGCAGCCTGTTGACTTTTGAGACTTTACTGACTTTGCCCGACTACCAGGATGTATACGGCGGAGGTTCCAATGGTGAATATGCCTTTGAAAATGGCATCGGGGCCGGCCTAAATGATGGAGGAATCAGTAGCTATGGCCCCCGGCTTGATCAGGGTTTGATGATCAGGCAGTTTGACAGCCCTTCGGTAAATGTGGATGGAAACCCGGTGCGGGGCGGTGATGTCATTGCGAGAACATTACCGGATGGCACCTACACGGAAATTACGCCTACGCCCTGGGTAGCACGGCCGGATAATGTGCGTGATTTTTTCAGGACAGGAATTACTTCCCAACACAACATCGCCGTAAGCGTTGGCGGTGAGGACGGAAGCAGCCGCCTGGCCTACAGTAACTTGAGGAATGAGGGTATTCTGCCCAACACCGACCTCAAAAGAGATGGTATTGCCATCAGCCTGGACCAGCAACTCAACAGCAAGCTGAGGGTAAACGCTTTTGTTGATTATATCAACTCGCGAAGTGAAAACCGGCCTAACCTGGGGTATGGGTATGAAAACGTGATGTACGGATTCAACTGGACGGGCCGCCAGACGGATATCGCTGCCTTGCGCGATTATTGGCAAGCCGGGCAGGAAGGTATTCAACACTACGATTTTAATTACCTTTGGCTCACTAATCCCTATCTCACCCTATATGAGAATACCAACGGATTTAACAAAAGCCGTTTGCTAGGCAATGCTTCGGTGGTATATGATATATCCGAAAAGATTAGCCTGAGCGTAAGAAGTGGCCTTGATTCCTACAAAGACACGCGAACTTTCCAACGTGCGGTGAGTACCAACCAGAATCCTTTCGGTAGTTATCGCGAGGATAATGTAGTTTACCGTGAACTGAATACCGATGTGCTACTATCGTACAATGATCGTATCAATGAGGATTGGGATTACACCCTTTCTGCCGGGGCCAACCGCTTTGATCAGCAAATTAGCTATCAGTATGCCGAGGCATCCCAACTCGCTATTCCGGGAATTTATACCCTGGCTAACTCAAGGGCACCGTTGCGAGGAAACAGCCCGCAGTTTGACAAACGCATCAACAGTGTGTACGGTACGGGGAATATCGGTTACCGTTCTGCTCTATACCTGGACATTAGCTTGAGGAACGACTGGAGTAGCACCCTTCCCAACGCTTTTGCCTACTATTCCGCCGGTTTGAGTTATGTCCTCTCCAATATGCTGGACTTGCCCAATGAAATCTCTTACCTGAATATCAGGGCCAGCGCCGCCAGCGTAGGCAATGACACTGAGCCTTACCAGGCTAACCAGACTTATGCGTTTAACCAAAACTATGGCTCATTTTTCAGGGTCACTAACGAAACCCTGCTTAAAAATTCCAACATCAAACCGGAAAGGCTGAATGCTTATGAAGTAGGGGCGGAGGCGCGTTTTTTTGATAATCGTTTGCATTTGGAATTGGCTGCTTATCAGAATACCAGCATTGATCAGATTATTGCCCGGCCCATATCTTCAGCCGCCGGTTTTCTTAATTTCAACGAAAATGGCGGTACAGTCCGTA
>JBBSOG010000384.1:0-6124 GCA_038259985.1 Cytophagales bacterium | reverse complement strand
TTCCGCCAGCCTCATCTGTACTCAAGCCTATCAGTATCAAAGGCACTGCGATCGTTGAGCAATCGTCTTTCACCCCTGACTTAACAGGCCGCCTACGCACCCTTTAAACCCAATAAATCCGGACAACGCTTGCACCCTCCGTATTACCGCGGCTGCTGGCACGGAGTTAGCCGGTGCTTATTCTGAAGGTACACTCAAGTTGGCACGCATGCCCGTTTTGTTCCCTTCCAAAAGCAGTTTACAACCCAGAAGGCCTTCTTCCTGCACGCGGCATGGCTGGGTCACCCTTGCGGGCATTGCCCAATAGTCCCTACTGCTGCCTCCCGTAGGAGTCTGGTCCGTATCTCAGTACCAGTGTGGGGGATCATCCTCTCAGACCCCCTAAGGATCATGGCCTTGGTAGTCCATTACACTACCAACTAGCTAATCCTACGCATGCCCATCCACTACCGATAAATCTTTAACAATAATCCCATGCGAAATCACTGTGTTATGGGGTATTAATTTCCGTTTCCGAAAGCTATCCCCCTGTAGTGGGCAAGTTGCATACGCGTTACGCACCCGTGCGCCGGTCGCCACCAGTCCGAAGACCGTGCTGCCCCTCGGCTTGCATGTATTAGGCCTGCCGCTAGCGTTCATCCTGAGCCAGGATCAAACTCTCCATTGTAATAAATCTTAATATTGATGGCTAGTCTCCATACCCATTGATAAATCAATGATCACTTAACCCAACCACCATTTTGTCTCTTACAACGAGTCCTGGCTGCTCAAAGGTTTGATAAGAGATGTAACTGCTTTTAGATAATGATAAAATGGTAAACCACTAAAACCATTATCCTACAGTTCTCTATCATGTTCCTGTCTTGCTTGCTATCTGTCATTCTCTCAAAGAACTTGCTCCCTATCATGATCTTTATCATGGCAGGATTTGATGCTATCTGTAAACGGATCAAATCAATTAGCTAACTAAATCAATTGACCACCCGATAACCTATATATTCCTAAAACTTTCTGGACTCAAATCACTACCTGCACTTGTGACCACTAATATATATTCAGGTGATGAACCCTGATTTAGGCTTTTCTCTAACTATTCATTACCCGTGAAAGTTCCCTATGAACTTTACTCCTCTTTTTTCTTTTCTCCTCATTCTACTCCTCACTTAATCAGCTCTACCTCACGCTCTTCTCTATTACTTTTCTCTGATAATTCTCTCTATTAATTTCCCCAATTCCCCTCTCCCGTATTTGGGATCACAAAGGTCTACTTTATTTTCCTAATTAACAACACTAATAGAAAATTTATTGAAGATTTCTTCTCGGAAGGCCTACAAATCCTAATACATCGGTTTTTAATTTATTATTAAGTGTCGTATGACCTAACATTTGAACTATCCTTTCAACTTGTTCCTTTTCCGTCTGATTGGGAGCACAAAGGTAAGACAGGTTTTTTTAAACCGCAAACACTTTATAATAAAATAATTGGGAAATTTTAGAGTTTTGCTTCAGTCAGCCTTTAAACAAGTTTATTGCCTTGTTTCTAATGTAATAAACAAAAACATTCTTGAAACACTCAGACAGTAATAGACATTAAGCCTGATCCACCTCTTCCTTAAGCCTATTAATAGATGCTTTAGCATCTCCAAAAAGCATACGCGTCTTTTCACCAAAAAATAAAGGGTTTTCTATGCCTGCATAGCCGGTACTCATACCTCTTTTAAGAACGATTACGCTCTTCGCCTTCTCTACTTCAAGGATAGGCATGCCATAGATGGGGCTGGAGGAATCATTTTTGGCAGCCGGATTGACTACATCATTGGCACCGATGACTAAGACTACATCTGTGGTAGCTAGTTCTTTGTTAGCCTCTTCTAGTTCCAATAGCTTGGGATAGGGTACATCAGCTTCAGCAAGGAGTACATTCATATGCCCTGGCATACGACCTGCCACGGGATGTATTGCATATTTAAAATCCACGCCCTCTTCTTCCAGCATACTTTCTAATTCATGTACAGTATGCTGAGCCTGAGCAACAGCCATACCGTAACCTGGTACAACCATTACCTTATTGGAATATTTTAACTCTATGGCTAGATCACTGGGAGACACTTCTTTTACCGTTTGCTCTCTACCATCGGAAGTAGTTGTTCCACTACTGCTAAACCCTCCAATGATTACATTGAACAGTGAGCGGTTCATGGCCTTACACATAAGCATGGTAAGAATGGTCCCGGAAGCGCCTACCAGAATACCGCCGACCAACATAACTTGATTGTTATAAATCAATCCTGCCAAGGCAGCGCCTATTCCAGTAAAGGAGTTGAGTAGCGATATTACCACTGGCATGTCGCCTCCACCAATAGGCGTGACAAAGGTTATACCATATACTAGAGAAACCGCCATCAGAATCAGCGCCCAGTTAAAATCTACCGAAGGCATCTGCATAATGTATATGATAAGCCCGATCACTGCCACCAACAGCACTGCATTGACAAAACGAGGATAGGGTACCGTCAGTGAATCTCGCAGAAAACCTTGCAATTTTCCATAGGCAACCAAACTTCCGGTAAATGAAATACTTCCGATAAAGAGCGCAAACAAGGTAGTGAATACTTGTCCGTTAAGTAATGAGACGCCCGCCGGATAATTGTAAAATTCTACCAGTGACACCAAAAGTGCACAGGCGCCTCCTAGTCCATTGAAAAGTGACACCATTTCAGGCATGGCAGTCATCTGGACTTTTTTGGCCACCACCATACCAATAGCAGAACCTAAAATAATGCCACCTGCTATCCAGATATAATTGTTCTGCCCAATTTCTAGAGGATATACTAAGGAAATGACAATCGCCAGTCCCATGCCTGCGGCAGCGACTAGGTTTCCGTTGCGGGCAGTATCGGGATTACTTAACCTTTTGAGACCGATAATGAAGAAAATAATACTGATAAGGTATAGGAAATCGTAAACAGAAGTTGTCATGGATGGTTGGGTCTAACGTTAATGTGAGCGAGCGTGTAAGCTATCTTTTCTTCTTTTTATTCTTAAACATTTCCAGCATACGGTCGGTCACGGCATAACCACCTACCACGTTGATACTGGCCAGCGTTATGCCCAGAAAACCCAGGATAAGCACGAAATAACTGGTAGCTTCTGCTTGACGAATGAGAAGAATGGCGCCGATAATGACCACACCGCTAATCGCATTGGCACCAGACATGAGCGGTGTGTGCAATACCGTAGGGACTTTTGAAATAACTTCTGTTCCCAAAAAAATAGCAAAAACCAGGATGTAGATCATCGAGAGATTTTCACTAATGAAACTGACAATAACGTCCATAAAAGTGAGGCTTATAGTTTGAGGTTTTATTTAGCTTCGTACATATTCTTTCCTTCTTGCACTATGCAGGTACCGCTAATTAAGGGGTTCTCCATATCCAATTGCAACTCGCCATCTTTGATAAGTACCTTAAGAAAATTAAATACATTTTTGGCGAAAAGCATGCTGGCATGCATCGGCATTTTGGCTTCCAGGGTAGAGTCCCCAATAATGGTGATGCCTTTATGATCTATGGTGGCGTCATTCTGTGTCAACTCACAGTTTCCACCTCCCACCGCAGCCAAGTCAACAATCACACTACCTGGCTTCATGGCTTCTACCATTTCTTTGGTAATCAGAATGGGTGCTTTCTTGCCTCTTAGTAGTGCCGTGGTAATGATGACATCCGATTTAGTAGCATGATCAAAGATAAGCTGAAGCTGCTTTTGTTTGTACTCTTCAGTCTGCTCTACGGCATATCCACCGGCGGCCTTATCATCACGGGCACCTTCTACTTCTACGAACTTTGCCCCAAGACTTTGTACTTCTTCCCTTACGGCGGTACGGGTATCAAACGCTTCTACTACTGAACCAAGCCGCTTGGCAGTAGCAATAGCCTGCAAACCAGCTACCCCTGCCCCTAATATCAGTACTTTGGCTGGTGGAATACTACCTGCTGCTGTAGAGAGCATGGGGAAATAGCGAGGCAGATGCGTAGCCGCTTCCAGCACCGCCCGGTAACCGGCCATAGATGCCATTGAAGAAAGCACATCTTTGTCCTGCGCCATAGTGGTGCGGGGCATCATATCCATACTGAATACGTTGATAGGAAACTTACTCAGTTCTTTAGGAACGGTAGCATCTTCGTATGGACGAAAAGAAGAAATGACAGATGCTCCCTGAGGAAGCTTACTTAGGATATCTTCGGCAGGGGGTCTGATACTTAATAATAAGTTTGATTTTGAGATTACCTCATCTCGTGGACTGATAGTAGCACCAGCTTCTTCATATTCCCCGTCCGGGATATAAGTATTGCCGCCTGCACCTGCCTCAATAAGTATTTGGTTGTGGTCAGTTAGTTTTTTCACTACATCCGGCGTGAGGGCCACCCGGGTATCAGCTTCTTCTTTAAGAACGCCTATAATCATTGATTTAGCTTAAATTTTAGCGTAAACATAAAAAATTTGTTTCTAATAAATAGGGCTATGCCTAAAAAACTTAAGGGCTCGCTTTTACTTTTTCTGACTTAGATGCGTGAATTTAGGAAAAAGAAGGAGAAGAAGACAAGTATGTGTGCAATCTGTTGCATTACCGGATGTCCTTGATACCAAATATCTTTTTATAAATCGGCTTACGATAAAGAAACTGTAGCCATAAGACTGGCCACAACAAGACATCTAACCATGGAAGCGGCGACTTGAAGGTAATGTCATCTACAATTTTAGCGCCTTTTCCATTTTTGATAATCCTGTGGTGATGCTTCCAGTATTTGAGAAAAAAGGGAAGTTTAGTCCCAAAATCTATAAAATAAAATTCCTCCTCATTCAATCCATCTTCTACAATCAGGCTGATCCACTGCTGTTTGAAAAAAATAAAGTTAAGCTCTAAAGCGACCACATCATCTTTCTGACATCCGTCAAACCTCATAAGCTTGACGGGAGGGAAGGGGGGGGTTAGTTCTACGAATAAGTCTTTGGTAAAACCTTTTTGCACCGATTTGAAATCTTGTTGTACGATAGTTTCTACTTTGATTTTCATCTTCTTGTCCGCGCTGAATTTATTTTTCTAATAAGTCTAACTTTACTGTCACTATACGCAGGGTCATCTTCGATAGACCCCGCTAGGATAATGTGTTCTAAACTGACAGAGTAAAGTTAAGTTGCACCAATATTTAAGTTTAGAAAATATTCGCACTAATGCAGTCGTACAATGGTTAATAGCACACGTTTGATATACTATCTCATTTACCCCGGATGATCACAATTGTAGTTGGAACTAATAGAAAAAACGCTTTATCTGCCTCCGTTGCAGCATATTATCAGCATATATTGAAGGAAAAAAATATAGAGAGCCAAGTCATTAGCCTTATAGATTTGCCTGCTGACTTTGTAGCCAGTGCCCTGTATGAAAACAACGGCAAGAATGACACCTTCAACAGTTTTCGGCAGATTTTTAAAGAAAGTGAAAAGTTTGTATTTATTATTCCTGAATACAACGGCTCTTATCCAGGGGTGTTAAAAGCATTCATAGACGGAATGGATTACCCCAGTGGCCTGCAAGGAAAAAAATGTGCTTTGGTGGGTTTGTCAACTGGAGTACAGGGGGCAAGCATAGCGTTAAGCCATTTTACGGATGTACTGCATTATCTGGGCATGCACGTGCTGGCGCTCAAGATAAAATTAGGCGAAATACATCGGTACCTAAAAGAAGATCAGCTTACCAGCAAAGTCTACGATGAGATGCTTCGCTTGCAAGCTGATCAGCTTATTGAATTCTAAAGATTTCCTTAATCTACATTATCGTGCAGAAATTTGTTGTTCCCAATGATGTTATCGTCATCATCTAATGAGTACCTGGAAACATTGCGATCATTGTATGATGGCGCATTGTACAGGTGAACGTTCCTTCTCACGTAAGCCGGTTCATTATAGAAATCTTCTTTTTTAAAGATATCTTCATTGTTATCAGGCGAGCTAATGCTCTTCCGTCCTTTCAGCTTAAGTTTACGCTCATAGGCTTCCTTCATCATCAGGTATCTCTTGCTGGACGACATATCCCGTACCAGGCGTTCTTCCTGCTCACGCTCCT
>JBBSOG010000383.1:0-6150 GCA_038259985.1 Cytophagales bacterium | reverse complement strand
TCGCTTCTGATCTTTTTATTGTGAAATAATTTTTCTATATCATTTTAAACTACTGAAATTCAGCGACTTAAGTTTTATATTAGCAAAAATCATGCTTTTTTATACGACTCAAGTATAATTTAGCATTAATGTTGCCTGTGTAAGCTTATAACAAATTACACAACGCAACATTAATAATATGAAAAAGATATTCTTCACCATATGCTTAGTTGGGCTGTTTGCTGCAGCAGAGGCCCAGATGTCAGTAACTCCTCGCGTCGGATTGGCGATGCCCCAGGGCATCTTGGATAATTTTGCCGGAAATGGCTTCGGCTACGGACTGAACCTTGATTATGCCATCAATGACAATTTGCATGTAGGGGCTTCTGCTGGTCAATATCGCTTCAATGCTGATGTTTTTGGGTTTAACATTAATGCTGTTGACTTTGCCGTTACACCGATTACCGCCTCCATTAAATACTTATTGCCCGGCGCTACCCTTCGTCCTTATGTGGGCATAGAAAGTGGTTTATACAATTTTAAAATAGAGGCTATGGGATTCAACACTACGCGGCAATACTTTGGCCTGGCGCCAACTTTAGGTGTGTTATATCCTATTAACGAACGGATAGATTTCTTTGCCGATGCCCAGTATCACATCATGTATATGAACGAAGCAATACCCATTGGCGATTTTGACATCAATCAAAATATCAAATTTATCCCCCTTAACGTGGGGGTTACTTTCAAGTTTTAGTAGTTTGATGTAGTAAGGAAAAAAGTCAGGCAGCTTTGCCTGACTTTTTTTATGAAAAAACTTGAACGAATAAGGCAATCTATTCGGTAATAGATTTCTCTTTGTGCTCCGAGCCCTTTACTGTCTCTTTATTTTCTTCTTTGTCTAGCTTATGCTTTTTATTATTCACCGCTGACCGATAGTCAAAAGGGCGGATAATTAACCTTGTGCCCTTGTCGTAAGTAAAGTAATTCCATATCCAGTTGCCGAGGGTAATCAGTTTTTGTCGGAAGCTTACTAGATAGAGCAAATGAATGAACATCCAAGCAATCCAGGCGGGAAAACCACCAAAGCTCCACTTGTTGGGCAGGTCAGCTACCGCGCGATTGCGCCCGATAGTAGCCATCGTTCCTTTGTCAAAATAATTAAAAGGCTTCAACTTTTTACCAATAAGCCGTCGGCTGATGTTTTTTCCCAAATTTTTTCCTTGTTGCAGCGCCACAGGCGCTAACTGTGGATGCCCTTCAGGGTAATCGTCGGTAGACATTTTTGCAATATCACCCACGGCATATACATTATCATAGCCGTTTACGAGGTTGAAGTGATCTACCAAATAACGGCTTTTTTCCACTGTCGCTTTATCCAGGCCAGGAATCGTGACCCCTTTTACACCTGCCGCCCAGATTAATGTCTCGGTACTGATTGTTTCCCCATTTTTGAGTTTGACTTGATAGCCATCAAAATCTTCCACCATCATATCAAGCTTTACCGTAACTTTGAAGCGCTTTTCAAGATCTTTCTGCGCCATCGCTCCAGCTTTTTCTGACATCGTGGGCAGCAAACGGCTCAAACCTTCCACCAAGTAGATGTTCATCTTATCATCAAAGTCAAGCTCAGGATAATCACGGGGCAAGACCTGGGTTTTGAGTTCGCCCAATGCACCAGCGAGTTCTACTCCCGTAGGGCCACCACCCACAATGACAAAATTAGTCAGGCGATCAATTTCTTCGTCATCACTTGAAGTAACCGCCCGCTCGAGATTTTGGAGGAAATGGCTACGTAGGTTGAGCGCTTGTGGCACTTGTTTCAGAGGAAATGCTAACTCCTCAATGGATTTATTGCCAAAATAATTGGTTTGGGTACCAGTGGCAATAATCAGGTAATCATATTTGATGTCGCCGATGTTGGTACTCACCATGTTTTTTCCTGGTTGTATGGACTCTACAGTAGCCATGCGGAAAAAAAAGTTTTTCTCTTCATCAAAAATCTTGCGCAAGGGGCCAGCAATAGAGTCAGGCTCAAGGCCAGCCGTAGCTACCTGGTACAACAAAGGCTGGAAAGTATGGTAATTGTGCCGGTCCAGCATGACCACCTGTACATCTTTCATGCGCAGGTTTTTAACAATCTGTATTCCCGCAAAGCCTCCGCCGATAATCAAAACACGAGGTTTTCCTATATCGGGTAGCTGGGTGGTAAGGTTTCTCTTTTCGTGAGCATATTCTGAAGGTGTTTCTACTATGGCCATAGAAAAAATAATTTATGGGTATCCAAAAAAATGACAACACTTTCTGTAAGTTGAAAGTATTACATCATATACAATAGTATAACGCAGACTAGCAGAGCGTGTTCAACAGTTTTAAGCTTTTAACTCTTCCTTCAGGAAAAAGCTGGTATACCCTTTTTTACACTTAGCTACCTCTTCAGGTGTTCCCTCACAAATAATTTGTCCTCCTTCGTTGCCCCCTTCCGGTCCCATGTCTACGATATAATCCGCTACTTTGATTACATCCATATTATGCTCAATAATTAACACCGTGTTCCCCTTATCCACCAGTTTATTGAGGACGTCCATCAGGTGCTTGATGTCCTGAAAATGCAGTCCAGTGGTAGGTTCATCCAGGATATACAATGTTTTGCCGGTATCCTTTTTTGAAAGTTCGGTAGAAAGTTTCACTCTTTGCGCTTCCCCACCCGACAAAGTAGTCGCATGCTGCCCCAGGCTAATGTAGCCCAGACCTACATCATACAGGGTTTGGATGCGCCGGAGAATACGGGGTTGGTTCTCAAAAAATTCTACTCCCTGTTCTACGGTCATGTCCAGTACATCCGAGATGGATTTTCCCTTGAAGCGGATTTCCAATGTTTCCCGATTGTAACGTTTTCCTTTACAAGTCGGGCATGGTACATGCACATCGGGCAAAAAGTCCATTTCTATCAATTGCATACCCGCGCCTTCACAAGTTTCACAGCGCCCTCCTTTAACATTAAAAGAAAACCTACCAGGCTTATAACCACGAATCTTGGCTTCGGGAAGTTGAGAAAACAGCGCACGGATATCAGTGAACAGGCCAGTGTAGGTAGCTGGGTTGGAACGTGGGGTTCGCCCAATCGGTGACTGGTCTACTTCAATCACTTTGTCAATTTCTTCCAAGCCTTTGATGTCTTTGTAAGGATGAGGCTCGGTATGGGAGCGGTAGAAATGCTGGCTCAGCAGTGGATAAAGCGTATTGTGGATCAAAGTAGACTTTCCACTACCGGAAACTCCGGTTACACAAATCATCTGACCCAGGGGCAATGTCAGGTTCACTTGCTGTAAGTTATTTCCACTAGCGCCTTTTAATTTGATTTTTTTGCCATTACCCTTACGTCTTTGGGACGGGACATCAATGTTGCGCGCACCATTCAGATAATCAGCTGTGATCCCACCGTTTTTCAAAAAAGCTTCAGGTTCACCGGCAGCAATGACTTTTCCCCCATGCCTGCCTGCTCCCGGGCCGATATCCAGGATGTAATCCGCCTGTAGCATCATGTCTTTATCGTGCTCTACCACAATCACGGTATTGCCCAGGTCACGCAAATCTTTGAGGGCTTTGATAAGCTTCACATTGTCGCGTTGGTGTAGCCCGATACTCGGTTCATCCAGGATATATAAAACACCTACGAGTTGTGTTCCGATCTGGGTAGCCAGGCGTATGCGTTGCGCTTCCCCTCCGGAAAGTGTTTTGAGCGGCCGATTGAGGCTCAAATAGGTCAGGCCCACATCTACCAAAAACCCGATGCGCTTACGAATTTCTTTCAATACTTCTTTAGCAATGAGGCGCTGACGGTCGTTGAGGCGGTCTTCCAGCCCCACAAACCACTGGCTTAAGGCATCCACATCCATCATGGCCAGTTCAGCAATGTTTTTGTCCGCCATTTTGAAGTGCAGTGATTCTTTTTTCAGACGGGCACCTTCACATTCCGGACAGGTACGGCTGCTGACAAACTGCTTGACCCACTTCTGGGTTTTATCAGTTCCGGTTTCCTGTTGTTTTTCCAAGTAGCCAATGATACCTTCAAACTTCACATTGTAATTGGAACCAGGATATTTGACTGATTTTACTGCTACGGTTTCCTCATCCCCGTACAAAATCACTTTCATCAAATCCTCGGGAATATCTTTGACCGGTGTGCTCAACTTCACTTTGTGCCTTTTCAAAACGGCTTCCAGCTTTTTGAAAATCCATATATCACGGTACTCACCTAAGGGAGCGATTCCTCCCCTACTAATGCTCAGCTTACTATCAGGAATGATGGCATCCATCGCAAACTCTTCAATCGTGCCCAGGCCGTGGCAAGTGGGGCACATGCCGTAAGGAGAATTGAAGGAAAATGTATTCGGTGCTGGTTCATCGTAGGCTAACCCGGTTTCTGGGTCCATCAGGTATTTAGAGAAGTGCTGCACATTGCCCTCCGTATCTGATATCATCATGATACCTTTACCATGATTCAGCGCTGTTTTGATAGACTCGGCAATGCGGTACCTATCTTCGGCCTCTACCACTACCCGGTCAATGACAACCTCAATATCGTGGGTTTTGTAGCGGTCTACCTGCATTTTGGGCACCAGGTCCATGAGTTCGCCATCTACCCGCACTTTGGCAAAGCCCATTTTCCGTATTTGCTGAAAAAGCTCCCGGTAATGTCCTTTGCGCCCTTTGACCATCGGGGCCAGAATAATCAGTTTCTGCTGCTCAAAACTCTCCAGAATATAATCAATGATCTGATCTTCCGACTGCTGCTTCATCTTCTTGCCCGTCAGGTAAGAATAGGCTTCGCCAGCGCGGGCAAAGAGTAAGCGCATAAAGTCATAGATTTCGGTCACGGTACCGACGGTAGAACGTGGGTTTTTAGAAGTGGTCTTTTGTTCAATGGAAATTACCGGGCTTAGCCCATTGATTTTGTCTACATCGGGGCGCTCCAGGTTGCCCATAAAAGAACGGGCGTAGGCAGAAAAGCTCTCCATGTACCGGCGCTGCCCTTCGGCATAAATGGTATCAAAAGCCAGGGAAGACTTTCCACTACCGCTGATTCCAGTGATTACGATGAGTTTATTACGCGGCAGCCATACATCTATATTCTTCAGGTTATGCTCCCTGGCCCCGTAGACTTCAATGGCCTCCTGATCGTATGAAGTAGATGAAAATGGTTTAGTCGTATCTTGCTGATGGGTGGTTTGCGCGTCCGCCTGCTGCATATAAATATCCTTTAAATTGGTTAGCCTATACTTAACCAATACAACCTTCAAAAGGTGCTAAGTTATTTATTTTTTGCAGTCACTCCCATGAATATTATGTTAGACAAGACGAATTTATCTTCGGGGATAAAACTCGGTAGAATCCATAGAGATCAATATCTCATAAGTATTCTTTTTAACGGTGAGTTCAGTATCTCTTAGCCAGGGATTATAACGCTTAAGGGTTTTGTAAGTCACCCCATGCTGATGGGCAAATTTTACCAAATTAGGAATGGTCTCTTCTACTTTTACCGTGTCGAATCCAGGTTGGCGGTATTGCTCTGATTCAGGAATATTAAACCCATAAACACCAGGGTTTTCCAGGATAGCTTTAGCCGCTAATATCCTGAACATGTAGCGGGCGGTTTCATCATTGAGCAGTACATCAAAGTAGGAGTTTACATTTTGCTCTTCCAGCCGACGTTCTAAGCCTCGCATGCCTACATTATAGGAAGCCGCTACGCTGGTCCAGTTGCCAAATTTGCGGTAGGCATCGTGAAGGTATTCACAAGCAGCTTCGGTAGATTTGATGGGGTCACGCCTTTCATCTACTTCATCATTCACTTCCAGGCCATATTGCTCTGCCGTACCTTCTAATAGTTGCCAGAAGCCTACCGCATTCTTGTGTGACATAGCACTCTCTTCAAAATTACTTTCTATGGCCACAATGTACTTGAAGTCATCGGGAATATCGTTTTTTTTCAGCACCTCAGAGATTCGGGACATCCAGCGATGCGAACGTTTGATCATCAGGATGGTGTTGGAGTGCCAGTTGGCATTGACATGGATTTCACGGTCAAAACGCTCGCGCAGATCAGGTTCTGTCAAGGGAATTTTCTCTCCGGCAAAGTCCACCTCAGTAGGAATAGGTACGATGTAT
>JBBSOG010000382.1:0-6162 GCA_038259985.1 Cytophagales bacterium | reverse complement strand
GGTTAGGTGAGCAGGAAGCGATTGAGCCAGACCCGGCTGGCCTGAGGATTAGCGAGGCATTAAACCTGACGATCAAGGATATAGATAGCAAGCGTATGCAAATCAGTATCAGAAGTGCGAAGGGTGGCAAAGACAGGATAGGTTTACTCTCTGCCAGCATGTTGCCCCTGCTCGGGGAATATTACCAGCTATACGCTCCCAAACATTATTTGTTTGAAGGAATGAAAGGGGACAAATACTCGGCGCGCAGTGCCTAGAGCGTGCTCAAGCAGGCAGTGGGTAAGGCAGGTATCCTCAAACACGTGACCTTGCATACCTTACAGCATTCTTTTGCTACTGGTCCGACATTTCGGCATTTGTTAGAAAATGGCCTCGGCGGCGGACCGCACTGATTTGCGTTATATTCAAACCTTGTTAGGACACAATAGTAGCAGGACGACGGAAATTTATACGCATGCCGTCATGGAATGATCAGCACGAAGGCGTTGCAGGACATTAAAAATCCGTTGGATCATTTAGCAATGAAGAAAAAAGAATAGACTTATGTACATAAATAGCTCAAATTTACATTTTAAAAGTATGTATACTGCCTTATCTTAGCGCAACGACATAAGGTAAATAGATGCCCGGCGTGGATACGCAATTGCGTCTACACAGATGTTGTGCGCCATAGAAGTTAGAGAAAATGGAGATTGATATCAATCAAAGTAAAATATCATTCGGCGACGAGTATAGAATTTATATCAATGAGAGCGAATGCTACTTTGCAGACTCAAAATTAGTCAGCCTTCTTTCAAAGATTTACTTATTCTACCACTCGGAAAACAAAGCGAGAGTGACGATTAAGAAGAAGTGGGGATGGTTTAGTGCTAAGTATGATATTAGGTATGGTAACGATCTACTGAATTTCACAACTAGATCATTCTGGAAACTACATTACCAATGCCAGTTTAGAAATGATTTATTTGACATCTATGGTCATAGAGGAAGGAAGTATTCAGTATATAAAAATGATCAGCAGATTGCTAGGTGGGATAAAGAAATGGTCACTTGGTTTGAAGGCGACAATTATCACATAGTTGTAGACGAATGCTGTGAATATGAGTTAGTAATAGCTTTTTGTCTCATCATTGATAATTATTCAAGTAAGAGCAATGACGGGAACACGATGACGATTGATCTGGGTAACATAGGCTTCCAAGAAAGAGCGTTCGATAGTTCATGGAGACCAAGAACGGTTTGATTGGAAAACGGCGCACAACACCACCTACCCGCCAGGCAGCGAGATGATGAGCTTGTTGGTTAGTTGCGCCAATGTAGCGATACTGAAACACGAAAGAAAAACGCAAATAAGGCCCGGTCTGTCGGCTAGCCTGGTCGTTATGCGGCATAGGAAAAAAGGAGAGTAACTGTAAAGAAAAATGCTTATTTTTAGTTATGGAAACCAAAGAAATAATCAACGAAATAAAGAAGCTTACAGTTAAAGAGCGACTTCAAATTATAGAGAATACAGCTAGAACCATTCAGATGGACGACGAAAAAGAGCAAATGAGAAAGGCGGCCGATCAACTCTATGACGATTACAAAGACGATGCTGAACTGACAGTGTTCACCGACTTAGATTTAGAAGACTTCTATGAAGCAAGGTGAGATTTGGCTGATAAACTTGGACCCTTCGGTTGGATCGGAGATGAGAAAGACCAGACCCGTCGTCATTGTGAATGATGATAACTTGGGCAAGCTTCCCCTCAAAGTCATTGTTCCAATTACTAATTGGAAAGATCGCTATCAGATGGCAGTCTAGATGGTCAAAATAACCCCAGATTCAGCGAATGGATTGAGTAAAGATTCCAGTATGGATTGCTTTCAAGTAAGATCCGTTTCTGAGAAGAGATTTGTGAAAAAGCTGGGTGAAATCAACGCTGTTCAAAGAGATCAGATCAAAGAAGCATTGGCCAAAGTGCTGACCATAGAATAGAAGTACGCCGCATAACAACGTTCAAGCGCCATCCTGGGTAAAAGTGAGCTGGTACTTTTACTTCTCCAAGCATGAAAATTAACGATACCAAAGAACAAATCAAACAAACCCGGATAGCGCCTGCACGCGGCCCGTTATGCCCTAGCTAAAAAGTAAATCACCTAAGGATTGATTTCGTATACTCGAACATGGAAGACATAAAAAAACATATAACGATTGATTCAGAAATCCAAAATGGACAACCTGGTTCAGTGGAACTAGAGTGCCTGTAGAAACTTTATTCTGGCATTTGGAAAAAGGGATTTCGATTGATGAGTTTCTTGAAGATTTCCCTAGTGTGACTAAGGCGCAAGCAATTGGTGTAATTGGAATCGCTCATAAAATTTTAACGTCAGGAAACATAGATAAGATTTATGAAGCTGTTGCTTTATGAGAACTTGCCCAAAAAACTAAAATTAAATTTTCCTGATCACGAAATTTACACTGTATCGGATAAGAACTGGAACAGCAAAAAGAACGGGGAGTTATTAAATTGATGTTAGAAGAGAATTTTGATGCTCTATTCACTTTCGATAGAAACTTGCAATACCAACAGAATTTTAAAAAGTATCCCATTGCCGTGATTGTGTTGAATGCAGAAGACAACGCTTATGTGACCTTGAAAGAACTTGTTCCGCAAATCAAAAAAATCTTAAACATCAATTTACCAAGCGGACCAACGGAAGTAAAAGCAAAGGCATAACACAAGGCAAGCGCTACAGCTTACAAAAGTGGAAGGAGATATTTTTGCAAACAGGTAAGAAAAATGAAGCTCGGATAAAAGCTGCTCTAAAGTCGCTGCATCGCCTACCCTAAACGTTGGGCGCAAACTAAAATTCAAGGAAAATGATTATCTTAGTCTTATGACTGACGTTGATATTTACACAAAACTGGCAACTCTATCTGATGATATGAAAAAAGAGGTAGATGGCTTTGTTGACTTTCTAAAATCAAAAATACAGGTTGAAAAGAAAGCCAAAACCCAAAGAAAAGCTGGATTAGCCAAAGGACTCATTAAAATGAAGGAAGATTTTGATGAACCATTGGATGATTTTAAAGAGTACATGTAATGAATCTACTGATAGAAACCCATACTGTCATCTGGTTCATCACAGAAGATGATCAATTGCCCATCAACGTAAAAGAATTAATAGAAGATGCTACAAACACATGTTTTGTCAGCATCGCATCACTCTGGGAGATGGGCATCAAATATTCATTAGGTAAGCTGGACTAAAAGCAGACCTAAAGAAGATATTTGAACTCATTGATCAGAGTGGATTGACCATACTTCCAATCACAACTACACATATCCTCACCAATACGACATTGGATTTTCATCACCGAGATCCGTTTGATCGGCTGATTATCGCCCAGGCAAAAAGTGAAGAATTAACAGTAGTGTCAAGAGATGGTGTTTTCAAAGATTACAACATTGAACTGATTTGGAAAAAGTGAAAAGCCAGCGCCTAACACTACCTAGCCTCAACCGGGCAGAAAGATGAGCATGAACACTTGTTGCTCCAACGACTAGAAATGCTAACTCGAACGAAAGATGCGCCAAAACCGCCACGTCGCCTGCCCAAATCGTTAGCTGTTATAGGATAAAAATATGTACTGAACTATGAAAACAAAAATCACATTGGACACTTTTCCAATATTAAATACTGGTCGACTTGACCTTGTTGAAATTAAACAAAGTCATTTGAGTGACCTTTATTAATTGTTTAGTGACGAAAAAGTAATAAAATTTTACAATCTATTACCATTAAAAGATGAACAAGAAGCTCAGAAATCCATTGACTGGTTTCAAAATCGTTTCAAAGACAAATTAGGTATTCGTTGGGGAATTGCCATTAAAGGACAACAGAATATAATTGGAACAGTAGGATTTAATAATTTTGCTAAACGACACCGAGCAAATATTGGATATGACTTACAGACAGAGTATTGGAATAATGGATATGTAACTGAAGCTTTAAAGGAAGTAGTAAGTTTCGGGTTTAAACAACTTGAAATAAACAGAATTGAAGCAGAGGTTATGCAAGGAAATATAATTTCAGAAAAAGTTCTTGAAAAACTCAACTTTAAGAATGAAGGAGTCTTAAGAGAATGGATGTTTTGGAATGAAAAGCATTATGATATGACCATGTTCTCATTACTAAAAACTGACTATGATAGGGAATAAAAGACGAACAGCTAACACTGTATATGAAACCATAGCACCCTTCGGGATGCTCCGCTTCATATACTAAACGTTATGTGTCATGAGAAAAGAAAAATGTTTAACCAATTAAATGAATCTCATCTATCACCAGATTCGTCACATCAAATTGATTTCCTTTATCAGGGTGAAATAAGATTAGGACCTGCTTACTATGGGATGAAATTAGATGGTAAAGAGCTTGAAAAACGGACATTTGGATTAGAATTTCTATGGGATGAAAAGTCCGAGTTTTTGGCTTTGCAAGAATGGCAATCGAGTGACTTTGCCAAGGGACCAGTGACAATTCTATTACTCGTTAACTTAAATGATAAGCAACTAGCGAGACTTTCAGTTGCTGATCAAGGATTCGTTAGGCCGATCAGATTCAAGAACGATAAAATTGTTTATCAAAAAGAAATGACTAACGGTCAAATAATTGAATACGAGATTAAAATAGATTCAATCAAGCACTGGGAAAAGCAAAAATGAAAAATCAGGTAACTAATTCAGAGGTTGGCTGATAAATTGACTAGAGGGGATTGCCAATAGTGAAAGTGAAGTTCACTATCCATTAATAATATCAAGAACAACGGGTTTTATTAAGCTGGTAAAGCAATTAATGTTAAAGTACCGCTTGTACTTCTTTCAGCAAAGCTTTCACTTTAATTTTGGGATCGCCTTCACCTAGAGTTTCCAAGGGGAAATAACCCCGGTAATTGGCTGCTTTGGCAATGGCAACAATACGGCTGAAGTCCGTTTTTTCCGGCTGGCCTTTTACGTATACTTGCTCTTTGATCTGCCAGCTTCGGGCATAGGGGGCTAGCTGACGGATTTCCTCGTAAGGATCAGTCCTAAGACTTCCGATGTCCAACATTAGCCCCAGCCAGGGATGTTGGGCCTCATGCAATATATCTTCTACTTCATTAGCGGTTTTCAGAAACTCATAATGGTTCTGTAAGTTAATCATGATCCCATGTTTACCACCGAGATCAGCGCTTTGCTTCAACCCGTCAATCACCCTTTGCCTACCTTTCTTCCACTCATTGCGATCGCTCATTTCTTTGCCGGCAAACACCCGTAGCGAAGGGATGCCCATCTTAGCAGCGGCAATCACCCAGTTTTCAATCAACTCAAAATCAGCTTTACGTTTTTGGGCATCCGCTTGCGCAAAATCATTCCTGACGCCGGTGCCACTCAATGCCAGGCCCCGTTCATAAGCTTTTCGCTTAAAATCGTACAGAAAATTATCTTCCGGTACTTGGGGGTAACCGGGAAAATAATAAGCGGTAGGGTCTACCGCATCAAAAGCTAAGTGGGCACAATAATCCAGCAAATCATCCAGGCCCATGCTGCCATCCCGCAAGGGCTGGTTAAACGAATAAGCATTAAGGGCAAGCTTGAGGTGAGCAGGAAAATCATCTTTAACAGCTTGTGATTGCTGGAAAGAAAATGATGAAAGACCCAAGGCTGCTAATCCGGATTTTTGGATGAAATGTCGTCGGCGCATAGGTTTTAAAGTTAGGTAGTAACTTGGGTAAAATGTAAAAGATTATGCTTAACCCCTTACCTTATCCAATAACTTATTGAGTTGGGCAGCTTCTTCAAGGCTTAGGTGTTGGGCAGCGTAATTACTGATTTCAGCGTGAGCATCTATATCCCGGAGCAAATCCAGTCCCGCTTTAGTAATGGTAATATCCACTTGGCGACGGTCGGCAGGGCATTCTTTCCTGACCAGGAAATCCTTGATACGAAGCTTTTCTACAATGCGCGAAACATTAGACATTTTGTCCAGCATACGTTCATTGAGCAGCATAACTGAAGAGGGATTAGGGTACTGCCCCCTCAGGATACGTAGCAGATTGTACTGCTCAGGGGAGAGATTATAAGGCTTGAGAATGGTTTTGTTGATGGAATATACCCAATTGCCGGTATACATCAG
>JBBSOG010000381.1:0-6183 GCA_038259985.1 Cytophagales bacterium | reverse complement strand
AGCTTAGAAGATGATTTTGCCCCGGTCATGTTGCGGCTTAAAGAACAAAACCAACTGGCCAGTATGATTGACTATACCGATAATATGACAGGTATACTAGTGGGTATATTCATATTTGCCATGTCTATTGTGCTGTGCAATACTGGCTTGCTGGGAGGCTTACGCCGATATAGTGAGTTTGGTGTAAGACTGGCTTTAGGGGAACCCAAAGGACATATTTACCGCACCCTTATCTATGAATCGGTGTTGATCGGTATCATTGGCTCGGTAGTAGGTACGGCAGTGGGCTTGGGGGTAGCTTTTTACTTGCAAGAAAATGGGTTGGACTTTAGCGAATTGATGGAGTCAGTATCCATGATGATGCCTACTATGTATCGTGCCCGCATCACAACTTCCACATTTTATATTGGTTTTATTCCCGGCTTATTTTCTATGGTATTGGGTCAGGCATTGTCAGGCATTGGCGTATACAAACGGGATACCGCCCAGCTTTTCAAAGAACTAGAAGTTTAACAAAGAAATGTTAAATGTTGAATGATGAATGAAACTTGGCCATTCAATACGCAACCTTCAACGTTTCCAATCATTCAAAACCATTTTTCATTTAACACTTATCATTCATAATTCAACATTTCAAAGAAGATGAAATATATACTATCAGTCATTGTAGCAATCGTGTTTTGGTTTCAGGGAGATTATCCTGATGCAAACCAGATTTTGGAAAAAGTAGACCAGAATATGATCTCTAAAAACCAGGTCTATGAATCTAAAATGATTGTGCACGGACGCAGAAATGACCGTACTATTACTTCCAAAGGTTGGACCCAGGGTGATGAAAAGTCCTTGACCGAATACCTTTCACCTGCCAGGGAAGAAGGTACCAAGATGCTTAAGTTGGAAGACCAACTCTGGATTTATTCCCCCAGTTCCGACCGTACCATTTTGATTGCCGGGCACATGCTTCGTCAGTCCGTCATGGGCTCTGATTTGTCTTATGAAGACATGATGGAAGACCGCAAGTTACAGGAAATATACAATGCTAAAGTAACCGGCGAGGAAGACATTGAAGGTAGAAAAGCTTGGGTGATGAAATTGGATGCGAAAGTAGATGATGCTGCTTACCAAAGCCGCCAAATGTGGGTAGACCAGGAACGCTTTGTACCCCTCAAGGAAGAATTATACGCTAAAAGTGGGCAGTTACTCAAGAAAACTACCATGAAAGATGTGGAAAAAATAGATGGGCGCTGGTACCCAAAAACGGTTATTTACAAAGACATGCTCAAAGAAGGGGAAGGCACTGAGTTCATCCTGGTTGAAGTCAAATTTGACCAGGATATTCCTGAATATATCTTCTCCAAAGCCGCGCTGAAGAGGTGAATTGAGTCAGCTTGCTAAATTTGTAGTTAATTTTATCATTGTTTTTGGTGGCCAGTTGGCGCTATAGCATACAAAAAAAGCACCCTCTGAAAGGGTGCCCGTATTCATTTACCTGTTTACAAAACTATAATTACTCGGTGCTGTCTTTTTTAGGAAGCACATTGGTAATAATCTTTACCCTTTCCTGGGCATTCACCGCGTTGGAAACTACCGTGACTACTTTGTTTTGCTTGCCCATTTTTCCGGCACTATTAAAAGAAACCGCGATGTCTCCATTTTCTCCCGGGGCGATGGGCTCGCGTGGCCAGGAAGTAGCCGTACATCCACAAGTGGTAAGTACATTAGAGAGAATCAAAGGTTCAGTGCCGCTGTTTTCAAATTTGAAAGTATAATTCACCTTGTCTCCCTGTGCTATGTCACCGAAGTCGTGTGAATTATCCGCGAATGTAATCTGGGGGCCGTCAACCGGCTCATCTTGCTTGGCTGTCTCTTGAGCGAATACTTGGCAAGCAAAAAGTAAAACTGCTGATAGTAAGAGGATCTTTTTCATGATACTAATAATAATTTTTTGACCATAGTACAAAAACCATTCCTGCATTTAAGCACAAATCATGCGCATTAAGTTCATTTAGGGCTAAATTCTCTTAGCATTCACTTTTTTATTATCAAATTACAAACTTTCATATAATCAGTGAACACTTCCAACTATAATTTTAACCTTTGTGTCCTTTATGCGAATGTGATTATACAATCATTTTAAAAACCTACATACTTATTATTTTTTATGAAAACGAATTTCGCGCGTAGATGCCATCTTGTTATGCTGATGATGGTTATCGTATTGAGTAGCTGTTTGGAAATGGACGAAGACCCTTACGATCAGCAAGCAAAATTAGATGAGCAACTGATTACCGAACACCTTGAGTCAAACAATATTACCGCGACCAAGGATAATTCCAGTGGCATTTATTATGAAGTACTGAAAGAAAATACCAACGGCACTCCCGTTGAGCCAGAAGATGTGGTATCCATCCGATATGTGATGAAAACGCTATCCGGCAAGTTGATTGACAGCCTAAATACCGTACAATCCCCGGATACTACGGTGCTCTTTCAACATGCTGTTGATCCCAACAAAACGGCTTTGTACCCTTTCGGGATTAATTATGGAATCAGGCTGATGAATGAGGGCGAAAAATTTAGGTTTTATATCCCTACCGGCCTTGCCTATGGTAATTACGCTTACAAAACCCTGATCCCATCGGAAGCGATACTCATCGTGGATACCGAAGTTGTAAAGGTTGCTTCAGAAGAAGAATTCTACACTCAGGAGAAACAAGGTATTCAAGAATACATCACTGACAATCAACTGGAAGGGGCAAGCGAACAATCTTCAGGTATTTTCTATCAAAAATTATTAGAGGGTACTGGAGAGATCATCAAGCCAGGACAAACGGCTAGCGTTGCATACAAAGGACTTTTTCTTAATGGTGAAGTATTTGACGAGTCTGCCAGCAATAGCCCCCTCGGGCTGACTATTGGCGCTAACAATAATATTATCCCAGCCTTTGAAGCAGGGGTAAAGCTGATGAAAAAGGGCGAAAAAGCACGCATATTTATCCCCTCCAAGCTAGCTTATGCAGAAAGTGTGCAAATCATTCCCGGTATCATTAGGAAGGATTACCTGATGAAAGCTTTTGGACGAGAGTTTTTACCACCTTATGAAACGCTTATTTTTGAATTAGAAATTAAAGATATCAAGTAGAGTAAGCATAAAAAAGGGGCTAATTTGAAAATTTAGCCCCTTTTTTATGAAAAAAATTCCGCTTTAAAATTCATCAGGTATAGCTCACTTTTGGCGCGAGTTACTGCGGTGTAGAGCCATCTTAAATATTCCTGGTTCACCATATCATCTTTTAAGTATCCCTGGCTGACGAATACTGCATCCCATTGACCTCCCTGTGATTTATGACAAGTGAGCGCATAAGCAAACTTGACTTGCAAAGCATTCAAATACATATCACTGCGCACCGCTTCCATCTGCTCTTTTTTAGTCTCAGCATCCTGGTATTCCGCAAAAACTTTCTCATACAATTTGTGGTGTTCTTCTTCTGGTAATGATGGCGTGGGTGAATGCAGTGTATCTAGGATGACTTTGGCTTCAAAGGGCACCTGGTCGGGATAATCCAGCAATTGCAATTCCAGCGTGGCAAAACGCAGGCCGTACATTTCTTCCAAGTCCACCACTCTTAAAATTTCCACAAAATCGCCATTGGCAAGAAAACCTGCGGCAGTATCTTCACCCAGGAAATAGTAATTATTTTTGACGATCATCAGATAGTCGCCTGCTTCTATCTCGTTTTCCTGAAAGAAAATATTTCGGCGAATGTACTGATTGTACTGCACCGTCTCCCGGTTAGAACGACAAACGATGATGGTATTTTCCTTTCCAAATTTATCATAAGCGTAGCGAAGCCCGTCCTCAAGTTTTTCGCCCGTCATGCGATAAACATCTTTGAACTGGCGGGTTTGAAAAGAGATATTGAATTTTTCTTTGCCTATTTCATCGCGTAGTAAAGTAGCATTGTGTAAAATACCAGAAGTCAATTCTTGCCGCATCACTTCGTTCAATTCAGTTTCTAGTATAGATAACTGATAAACAGAAGCTAAATATGCGGTATCCAATCCTTTGCTAAGCACCTGACCCACCGGGGGTAGTTGGGCAGTATCGCCAATGAGCATTAGTTTGTTGGATTCATCTTCAAACACATAATCTAATAGATCAGCCAGCAGGCTATTGCTGGCCAAACCAGCTTCGTCGGAGAGCATAGATGCCTCATCAATGATAAACAGGGTTTGTTTATAATAATTCCGCCTACGCTTGAACTGAATCTTTCCGCTGAAAGGATCGGCGGTACGCTGATAAATAATTTTGTGAATCGTAAACGCAGCACGTCCGGCATAATTAGCCATCACCTTCGCCGCTCTTCCGGTGGGGGCCATCAGTGTGGAACGAAAATCAAAATGAGGTAATGCTTTGACGACAGCGCTGAGCACGGTTGTTTTACCAGTACCCGCGTAGCCTTTCAGCACCAAGGTCAGCCGCTTCTGGTCAGTATTGGTGAGGAACTGGTCAAAAAGCAGAAAAAGTTTCCTTTGCCCTTCGGTAGGGGTAAAAGGAAACTTTTTTTGTATCGTTTGAGAAGGCTTAGGCAAAGTACATACTCCTTACTTTATTTTGTTTAGAATTCAGCATTTTCCGGTGTCCTGGGAAAAGGAATGACGTCCCGTATATTGCCCATACCGGTTAGGAAAAGCATTAAACGCTCAAATCCCAGCCCAAAACCGCTGTGAGGTGCGGTACCAAATCGGCGGGTGTCCAGGTACCACTCCATTTCGTGTTGTGGAATATGAGCTTCTTCCATCCGTTGAAGAAGCTTATCCAATCGCTCTTCACGCTGTGAGCCTCCGATGATTTCCCCTATACCGGGGAAAAGCACATCCATCGCCGTTACCGTATCTCCTCCATCTTGTGCGTCCGGTTCATTCTGGCGCATATAAAAAGCCTTAATGGCTTTGGGATAATTATAGAGAATAACCGGGCATTTAAAGTGTTTTTCTACCAGGAACCGCTCATGTTCAGATTGTAAATCCGCACCCCAGGCTTCTATCAAGTACTTGAATTTCTTCTTTTTGTTGGGTTTGGAATTCCTGAGGATATCAACCGCTTCAGTATAAGTAATCCTAACGAAATCATTATCTATAATGGATTGAAGGTGCTCCAGCAACGTTGTCTCACTTTTTTCTTCTTTTTTCTTATCCTTCTCTTCTTCCAAAGCCCGCTTGTTCAAAAATTCCAGATCGTCCCCGCAATGATCCAAAGCATAGCGGATCAGATATTTGAGAAATTCTTCAGCAAGCGCCATGTTGTCGTTGATATCATAGAAAGCCATCTCCGGTTCTATCATCCAGAATTCTGCCAGGTGACGGGAAGTGTTGGAATTTTCGGCGCGGAACGTTGGTCCGAAGGTGTACACATCAGCCAGGCCCATGGCGGCCAGTTCCCCTTCCAGTTGTCCTGAAACCGTCAGGTTAGTTTCTTTGGCAAAAAAATCTTCCTTGTAATTTACTTTTCCTTCTTCGTCGCGAGGCGGGTTATCTATATTAAGCGTAGTCACCCTGAACATTTCACCCGCTCCTTCAGCATCAGAACCGGTGATGATCGGGGTGTGGACGCAGTAGAAGCCTTTATCATTAAAAAACTTGTGGATAGCAAAAGTCATTGCGTGACGCATGCGATATATAGCCCCGAAGGTAGCGGTGCGGGGACGCAAATGAGCGATCTCCCGCAAAAATTCAAAAGAATGTTTCTTAGGCTGTAGCGGATAAGTTTCTGGATCAGCTTCTCCTAATATTTCTATTGTGTCAGCAGGAAGTTCTATTTGCTGGCCTTGGCCTTGTGAAGCAGCTAAGGTGCCACTGACCGCGATGCACGCCCCGGATGTAACTTTTCGTAGTGTTTCTTCACCAATACTATCGGGATCTGCTACAATCTGTAAATTGTGAACAGTGGAGCCATCGTTGAGGGCAATAAATGCAACATTTTTGCTACCTCGCTTTGTCCTTACCCACCCTTTTACCAGCACCTTCTGACCAGTAGGTGTTTCCTGTAGTAATAAACTGATTTTAGTCCTCGTTAACCGCATAGCTGACACTGATGATTTTTGTTAAAAAAAATCAAAAATAAAACGCTTTAAGTAAATTTGATTTAATGAAACATTATCTTACTGATGTACTAAAAGATGT
>JBBSOG010000380.1:0-6218 GCA_038259985.1 Cytophagales bacterium | reverse complement strand
TACCAGGCTAGATAAATGGTCAATAACAACCAGGCGTCCTGCATTTTCCAATCTTCCTGATGGTTAACCTTTTTACGAAAATACCAGCTTAAGCCTCCAGCAAAAATCAACAAGCTGCCCCAACTTAGTATATTTTCCAGATTGACAAAGGCGCCCACATCTGTGATACCCAGTCGTTCTGCCCTACCCACTAAGTTTTCGTAGCCAAAGGCTTCTATGATATTGGTAAGCGGCAGCAGCAACACCAGAAAAACCCAACCTAAACGATTGGCCGTGCCATCTGGTGCTGCACTTTCCGGCCAATTTTCAGAAAAGACGCCATAAGCCATGCCCAAACCACCAAAAAAGCCGAGTGAATACTCCATGATATTCCACCAGTTGAAATCAATGCCTGAGCTAGTGCCTAGTACTTGCAAAAAATTGCCGAAAGCAAAACCAAAACCTGCGCCTAAGGCAGAAAACAAGGCCACTTTCAGGCTGTTGTGGTACTGATGACGATACGCGTACCAGCCGAGTGCCAAAGCTGCTCCCAGGCAGGCAGCCCAGAGTTCAGAGCGGGGTGGCGTCATCAGCCACTCCAATTGATAAATCAAAATTCCCCAAACCAGGTATCCTCCGGCAATCATCTGGGTAATCAAAGCTGCCCAGGACACTTTCTTTTCAGGGGTTGAAGCTAAAGAAAGCCCGGTAATTCCCCCTCCGATAAATCCATATAGTCCTCCAATCAAGAAAAGGCTAAGCAAGCCATAACTTACATTAAGCATATCGCTGCCCCTGCCATAACCCACTACTTGCCCATAGCTCATCATGCCCCCTACGCCCCAGCCAATAGCACCCAGGGCAACGATGGCAGGCAATCTTTGGTACCAGTCTTGCCGTCGGCTAAATACCAATACGGTCAATACGCCGATGCCTCCTGCCCATGCCGCGCCATGTTCATGGCCGAACTGTCCGCGTACTGCCCACGCAGTGCCCAGGGCCATAGCGACCAGCAGAAGCTTAAATTTTGGTACGGAAATGCTCATTAATTATCGGGATTCAAGAGCTAGCGAACTTGTAGGAATCTGTTCCTTGGTACCCATCCAGAAGGCAATTTTCTGCCGCTGCCAAGTATAAGTCACTGCCATACTATCGCCAAAACTGATGATGGCGGGATACGAAAACTCGTCTTCATCATCCCCTTCTTCAATGTCCAGCATTCTGGGCCAAGTTTGTCCATCATCAGAAGATAAGGCAATGGAAAGCGGTGCTCGGGCGCCCCAGTTTTCGTTGTCGCGATTGTAGGTCAAGGCCAGTGTACCATCATCAAAATAGGCGACATCAATGCCGCTGTTGGGGTTGGGTAAATCTGTGGGGTAGATTGGTGACCAGCTTTGACCATAATCTTCTGAGTCACTTCGGCAGATGACCCCGGCAGAGCTGCGGATGAGCATGTGAACCATCCCGGGTGCTGACTCCCAGAGTGTAGGCTGAATGACACCTTCCCCTTCAATTTCGCTACGATCCAGTTCCAGGTATTCGGAGGCCTGCCAGGTTTTTCCTTCATCAGTACTGCGGTCTACAAAAGTATTCCAGACTTTATTGTCTTCATTGGAAGCCCCGGCCAACCAGGTGCCATCAGACAGGATAATGGGCTTGTTTCTGACCGGTCCCCTCCCGCCCTGGTCCCCAGCGACCAGTTCCTGTGCATCCGTCCAGGATTCACCTCCATCGGTAGAAGTTTTGAACCAGGTTTCCCAGTCGTCTATTTCTTTGCCCACTTTAAAAAACAAGAATACCTCCCCCTCTTCCGATTGAAAAAGTACCGGGTTCCAGTGGGGGTCTTCACGAATCTTAGCGACTTCCCGAGGGCTTGACCATGTGCCGGGCTTTCCCTGAGAAAGCCAGATGCCTACATCATCGTTTTTTTCATATTTGCCGCCAAACCAGGCAACTAGAAATTGTCCACCGTTCAACTTAACTAAAGTGGAAGCATGGCATTGGGGAAAAGGCTGGTCATCCCCAAAAATAAAATCTTTGACGGGCAGCTCTTCAGTAGTTGCCGTTGCCGTTGCAGATGATGATTCTTCCTGCTTTCCGGCAGTGCTGCATGCGGATAAAATTCCTCCGATAAGTATGAGGTTGAGTAGCGTTGATTTCCATTGCATAGTTTTCGGTAGTTTATTAGGTTGTCCATATTATTTACGAAGCTAAGGGATTTGTCAAATAGGAAGCCTGATTTGATGATGCGTAAGCAGCTTTAAGTTATTCAATTTTTTCAGGAGTATCCGGTATTTGGTTAATCACTTTGTTGGGTTGTCCATCCTGCTTTTGCAAGTGAAAAGCATCATAAAGTTCCCCGCTAGCAGTATACGCCTGATAGTGTAAGTCATTGCCCTCTATGGTGATCACCTGGAAGAGCTGGGTATTGGCAGCCTTTCTATCCATCCAGGGGTCATCGGATACTTCGTACATCTTGGGGCCGGATACTGAAACCACGTACATAGTACCTGATTCAGCGGACACTGCTTTACTTCCGCTGTTCACGTTGCTTACCATTCCCCGTCCATAGGCATGATCATGGCCTTGCAAGACAATATCTACCCGGTATTTGTCAATGATGGGTTTAAAATGCTTCCGCAAATTGGCGTTATCCCGATTAGGTTTGGTAGAGTAGAATGGATAATGCAAGGTGATCGCCGTCCATTTCCGGGGGTCATCGCGCAATACGGAATCCAGCCAGTTTTTCTGCTTTTCCAAATAGTATTCCGACTCATCAATTTGTTCGGCATCCAGGGAGATCACTTTAAGATTGGGATAATTGATTTGGTAGCAAGTTTCTTCTAATCCTTTAGGGCCATTCGCCGGAAGGTTGAATTGTGGCCTCCACTGTGGCGAAAGCACAACATCTTTGTATTCATGGTTGCCGGGCGTCATGATGCTGGGGACGGTGGCATGAATGTATGCACCGGCCTGGAACCATTCGCCCCACTCAATGTCCCGGTTGTGCCGATTGATCAGGTCGCCGGCGTGGAGCATAAAGTCAATGTCCGGCATCGTTTTATAAGCCTCCCGTATCACCCGCGACCACATGGATTTCACGTCGTTTTGCGCATCACCAAAGTAAAGAAAAGATAAAGGTTTTAGCTTAGGATCATGCATACTTATCTGAAACCATTCGCTCCAATGTTCTCCTTCCCCTACCCGATAGACATATTTTTTACCAGCTTCCAGCTTGTCAATGATCGCAGCATGGTAATGGGCAATCACTTCCGGTTCGTTAGGCGCAGCGACTTTAAGTAGATCTGTTTTTGCGTTGATTTTTCGGATGCTTTCAAGAAACTGTGGCCCGGCAGTAGCCTCCGTTACTTCTACTGTTCCATTTGTTGCTGTGGTATCCGTGCGCCAGTTTACTGCTACCGAAGTAAGTGGATTTTCAGTCAGATTAAGTATAATCCTATCAGGATAGGTAGATGGAAAAAGCACTTTCAGGTCCATGCCCAATTGCTTCGCCATGTCCTGGGGATAGGTAGGAGAATTTTGATCTACAAAAGGAGAGCCCGGCTGGCTTAACAATGGGGAAGTACACAAAAAAAGCACAACGCAAAGGAGGTAATGGGTAATTTTCACAAAAGACATATTTTAAAAATGCGTTTCAACATTTGTTCTGAGTGAGAATATAAGAAAAAGAAGCGAAAAGAAATTCATTCCGCCTCTATGAGTTTTACATGCGTAAAATCCAGACTTAATTACCAGGGTGCGCTGGTTCCCTGTAGCAACCACATCTTTGACCAGGGACTGTCAGCGCCTACCGCACCGGAAAAGGGAGTTACTTCCAATCTGTCAATGGCGGCGTTGACATTGGAAGTATTGTTATCCAGTTCGTCATTACCATAAGGATAGCGTAGCGCTACCACCGGCTGGTCAGAAGCAGGGCCAACTTGCAGTTGAGGAAAACCTGTTCTCCGATAGTCCATGAAAGCTTCGGTAGCAGCAGTCCAACTGGCTACCCATTTTTGGGTCATCATTTGCTCAATGCTGCCATCAAAAGCAACTTCGGGACGCGCAATGAAGTCGTCGTAGTCCCCACCTTTTTCCCAGGCTTCCAGAGACTGCTGTATGGCATTGTTGTAATGTTCTTCCGCACTACCCACGTTCCAGCCTTTCAGGGCAGCTTCAGCCAGAATGAAGCTAACTTCAGCGGCAGAGATCAACCTGGCCTGGAGAATATCCCCGGCTGAACCGGCAGTCGCGTAGATGGGTGCCAACTGAGATACATGCTGGTTGCGGGTGCCTTGTCCGGGATCAGGATTACCGTTATAAGATTCGGGAATGGTAAGCGCAGGTAGCAAACCGACGTATAAATCAGTATCATAAGATACTTGTCCGGGATTGAAACGGCGGGTAAATTTAGTGTCCTGCATGTCCATAAAATCCAGGTAGGAATAAGTCAGTGCACCATCTTCCACAAAATCACCATCAGCCATCAAAATAGTATCTGCTGTCAATGGTAAGCTCGGATCAGCTACCCACTGTACGGCTACCGGGTCAAACCAAACTGAAAGCCGGGGATCGTTGGTGGCTACCAATTGATTAATCAATGTCTCGCATGCCTGCCACCGGGTAAAGGCATCCACATCCGTATATTGCGAAGGCCATACATCATTGGCTCCTCCAGTATAATCCAGTGTCGCGTCCTGGTCGGCGGACTGAATGTACATACCGCTTTGGTAGACAGCTTCAATTCCCGCCTTGGCTACTTCCGGTTTCTTGGCAGAAATCCGCATGTAATACCTTAGCAAAAGCGAGTTGGAAAATCTTTGCCAGGCTTCTGAATCTCCACCAAAATACAGGTCTGCCGAGCTATTAACCACTTCAGCTTCCGCTGTTTCAAAAATATTGGCCGCCCGTTCAAGATCGGCAATAATACCGTCGTAAATGATTTCCTGGCTGTCAAAAGCCGGGTATTCATTTCCATCCCCGCCTTCATTACCGTTGACCGCATTGGTATAAGGTGCATCCCCCCAGATGTCGGTTACATTCCCGTATACGAACGACTTCATCGTCAAGGCTACGCCTTCAAAGAAAGGGTATTCCAGAGTTATCGCCCGTTCTTCTAGCAGGTCATTCGTTCTGAGGATATCATACCAGCCTTCCCAATCGGAGGCGCTCCAATCATATTGGTTGTGGGCAGAGTACCAGCCATTCTTTTGGGTATGTTGAACCGCCCCTGCCATATTGTTAAACCCCAGTTCCAGGTAAGCCTGGGCGGCAGGCGCCAGGACTGACGGCATGAGTAAATTAGGGTTGGCAGTAGACGGATCAATACCGTTAGGATTGACATTGATCTCGGTCAGGGTATCATCGCAGGCGGAAACAACCAACATGGCCAGCATGATGATGATGGTCTTTTTTATGTGGAATAAATTCTTCATGACTAAAGATTTATGGCGTTTCATTAAAAGTTAAAGTTTAGTTTAAAACCCACAGGGATACTCCAGGGCATCACATTTTGTCTTTCTATTCCCTGCCGGAACTGGCTTTGGGTATCGCCCTGTGTACCGCTATTAGCCTGAAAAGCTCTCTCCGGGTCTATGCCAATATCCGCTGCTGTCCATAGCATAATATTTCTGGTATAAATCGCGATAGAAGCGTTTCTGATCATGCCCAGATCGGGTAGCTGATAGGCCAGTGACAGCTCTCTTAATTTGATAAAGGAAGCGTCAAAAGTAACCTGCTCATTGTAATCCCAGGGATAGGTATTGGTGATGGGATACACATTGGTACCAGGCCCGCCCAGATGCTCGGTATACTCATCATCGCTAAAATCATCGGGTGTATCAGCGCCTGAAGTCTGGATGACACCCGGCGCAAAGGCTCCGTCATTACCATCTGCGTCTACCGGAAAACCTCCGCTTTCTGCGGTATGCCCACCTACCCGGGGATAGTTGCCCGCTTCGGGTATAATATAAGCTTCGGGATCTGATTTGAGCAAAGCAGTCAGTTCATCATCAGTATATAAGCCTCCGGGGATCAGATTATCCAACTGGCGCTGCGACTTCCAGTCGGATTCGCCGTAGCGATAAGTGAATGACATAAACTCTCCACCCTGCCGCCAGTCAAAGCTAGCCCCCAAAGTAAATCTTTTGAAAGTCAACGAGGTCTGTGCTCCCAGGATAAAGTCCGGGTTAAAATTGCCTACGTTGCGCATGTTTTCGCGACCTGACAATTCTATCCAC
>JBBSOG010000379.1:0-6221 GCA_038259985.1 Cytophagales bacterium | reverse complement strand
CTGGCGAAGGAATATAAGTGGCGGGGCTACGATGTGATGGGGGACGATGATCAGAGATAAGTAAGATAAATCACACCTTAAAATGACAGTTCAAAGAAGTTTGAACCCCTGGCTGATAAGCCTGTTGATTTCTTTAATGCCAATTCAGGCATTCAGTCAGGAACCGGCAGAGGCTAAACCAGCGCCTACCAATATTAACAAAAATGATTGCCCCTGCATATTTCCCGACGGGCGGCTTATGTTTAAACTGGAGGCGCCTGAAGCAGATAATGTCCAGATTGATCTGGTGGGAAAAGTACATGATATGCAGAAAAATGAGGAGGGAATGTGGTCAGTCACCACCGAACCTCAGGAACCGGGCTTTCATTACTACTCGCTGGTGATTGACGGTTATAAAGTAGCAGACCCTGCGAGTGAATCTTTTTACGGCATGGGACGTATGGCAAGCGGTATTGATATCCCGGAAGAAGGCGTTGACTTTTATTCGCAGAAAAATGTGCCCCATGGCGAAATCCGTTCTCGTTCGTATTTTTCCAATACCTCTGAGACCTGGCGAGATATTAACATTTACACCCCACCCGGCTATGATGAGAACCCTCAAAACAGCTATCCGGTCCTGTACATTCAGCACGGTGGTGGAGAGGACGAAAGGGGCTGGGCCGTTCAGGGAAAAATCAACATTATCCTGGATAACCTGATTGCAGAAGGAAAGGCAGTACCCATGATAGTGGCTATTCCGGATGGACATGTGACCAAAGCCGGAGTAGAAGCACAAGGATATAACGATGCAGCCATGGCAGTTTTCCGGGAAGAGCTTTTTGAAAATGTGATCCCATTGGTAGAAGAGCATTACCGCGTAAAATCCGGGGCTGAATACCGGGCTCTCGCCGGTTTATCCATGGGAGGCGGACAGACGTTTTACACCGGACTACGTAATCCAGATATGTTTGAAGGTGGACTGGGAATTTTTAGCACCGGCCTATTTGGAGGTATCGGTCGAGCGGAAGGAAGTAAATTTGATACTGAAGAAATAATTCCGGGAATATTGACCAATACTCAGTTATTTAATGATAAGCTTGATGTATTTTATATTTCCGTGGGTGAGCAAGATCAGCGGATAGAAGCCACCAAAAAACTGATAGAGACTTTCCAGGAAAATGGCCTGGCAGTAGAATTTGCTTCTTTTCCTGGCGGCCACGAGTGGCAGGTTTGGCGAAAATCCCTACACGATTTTGCTCAGAAACTTTTCAGGTAAGCAGCACTACAGGCAAGTAGCCAGACGCTTAGCCGAGAGCAAGCTCAGGTTGGCGCCTGGACTCCTTTTTACTTACAGGTATTGCACAAAACCTTCCATATGGGTTCTGATTTTATAAACCTGGCTGTAGCTCACGATATACAGGGTCTTCATATCTTCATCTCCAAAACACAGACTCACCGGAAATGAAGGCAGATTGATCATACCTATATAATCGCCCTGCTTATTGAAAATCTGCACCCCTAAGTAGGTACACACGTAGATGTTACCCATTTTGTCAATCGCCATCCCGTCGGCACTGGATGAATGGGCTTTGCGGTCAAGTACATCTCCGGGAAGTAGTAACTTTGCAAACCGGCGACCATTGCTGATGGTGCCATCCTCATTCACATCATACGCCCAGATAAAGTTATCCTTTTCACTGCTTACCGGAAACCATGATTCATCATCATAGCAATTATTAATATAAAGTGTCTTACCGTCTGGTGATAATAAAATTCCATTGGGCATGGCAAACTCATTAGGCTCTACAATCCGGGTGATCTCACCCTGTGGAGGAATGTAGTACACTGCCCGTCCGGGTTGAAATTTTTCCGCTTCCATCGTAAACTGCGGATCGGTGAAGTAAATACCGCCTTCCGCATCGGTGATAATATCATTGGGTCCATCAATCGGCTTACCATCATATTCGTCAGCAACGACTCTTACGACTTCTCCTTTAGTGGTCATCTCCAGCACCCGGTGCCCGATCATATCGCAAACTAGCAGGTGACCGTTTTTATAGGGATACAATCCGTTGGCCTGCATTTTGCCCTCCAAAATATTCCGGTAATCGCCATTGGGATCGAGTTCTACAATAGAACTTTTCTTGGGATCAGCATTAAAGTTCTGGTCAAAGTACATATTGGAGAAGTAGACTTTACCATCCATCCATTTTGGCCCTTCAGCAAAGTATAATTCCGGCTCTGACTCTTTGCCATCTACCACGAGGGCCACTTCAGCATCTTTCGGAATAATTTTATGGTAGGCTGCCAGAGCTTCTTTTTCCTTTTCCAGATAATCGGTTCTTACTGGCCAGAAAATATCCAGCGCACCGCAGCCAAATTCACCAACCTTAGCTCCATGCACCATATTTGCCGGAATACGGACAATATCCTCGGCTGCCATATTTATTTCCTCGTCAAGAATGGACTGGGTAAGTGCTCCCCGCAATATCAATGTCATTTGTTCTTCAGGGTGAATATGAGAAGGAACTAAAGAACCCGGGTCCATTTGGACAAAGCTAAGCTGGGTACTTTTACCAGAAATCAGTCTGGAAAAGATACTGGGAGCAAGTTGGGTAAACTGTATATCATACAGGTCATACACCTTATCAGGTTCTATATTGGGTTCCTCAGTATTTTTTAGCTCGGCTACTTCATCCGGAAGATCATTGATACCTGCTTTTTGTATATAATCTAACTCTATTGGGCTATTTACTTCCAATAACTTTGCTCCCTTCGCACCGGCAATTACGGCATGTTGGCTTCCCTTTTTCAGGTATACAAAGTCAGTTCGTGGGGTTCCGCTATGTGTTCCATCCGGTTCTTCTCTTTCCTGGGAAAGTAAGGTCACCATGTCACTGTTGATCAACAGCTCTACTCTTCCTTCCATCACAAAGACAAAGCGATCGGTGAGCAACGCTTCTTCAGGAATTTCAGCATTGGGCTCCAGGTGGAGGATGCCTGCCATAGCCCCCTTTCCCCAAAAAAGACGAGCACTCACGCCAGGGTACAGCTCTGTGTTATCCAATTGATCCAGGTTTTTCGTTTCTCCAGCGTTAAGATTTGATGCAATGGTATGAGAGGGCAGGTCGGAAATCTCTCTCACAGTCAGCTTATGTTGACCAATGAGTTCCTCGTTTTTTGCTTGCCATTCGGGTAGAGAAGAAGTACATAAAGTCAGGGTGATTGAGATTGTAATGAGCAGACTGCTGTGGATAAGCTTTTTCGTTATTCTCCGACGCATATTTTCTGGTAGGTTGAAGTAAGTTGTTAAAATAATTATTTTATCTGATTATGCCACTTTTGCAAATCGGGAACACCGTGCCGTTCTCAAGCCTGAATGACGATCAGATGAAAAATCTGCTATGGAAAAGTATTAAAAATATTATTTTTGTTCATCTGTCAATTTTCGTTTTTTACCAACTTTCTCAATCAAAAACGCTCAGTGTGGGAACGCACGATTTCCTGTGCGAAAGCGTGAAGGAGAATATTACCATATTTAACTAAAAGAACATTGAAGTAGAACTGCTGATCGTATCGGGTGGCCATACCTGGAGTAGCTGTAAATTATTTCTGGCCAACCTATTACAGTAGCTGTTGAAGTAATCAGATATTCAACTGTATATTGAAAGTGTGTTAAACTAATTGTATTTCTAATCTATGAAAAAGATTGTTTGTTATGTGGTGTGTGCTGCAACAGTTCTGCTCAATGGCTGTGGGCAGCAAACTTCATCTTCAGTAGAAGAAAAAAAGGAAGGACTTAAGGATTATTATTCGGATTATTTTCCCATAGGAGTAGCCGTTTCACCCCGGGCATTGAAAACTGAGGAAGAAGCCCTGATCAAAAGGGAGTTCAATAGCATTACCGCTGAAAATGCCATGAAAATGGGTCCTATTCATCCTAAAGAAAATGAATATTTCTGGGCCGATGCTGACTCCATCGTGACCTTTGCCGAGCGGAACAACATGAAAATGCGCGGACATACGCTCTGTTGGCATAATCAAACTCCCGACTGGATGTTTGTGGATGCTAAAGGGGATACCGTTTCCAAAGAAGTATTGCTCGGGCGGTTAAAAGACCATATTACTACCGTAGTATCCCGTTATAAGGGAAATATTTATGCCTGGGATGTGGTCAATGAAGTCATCTCCGATCAGGCTGATGAATTCTACCGCCAATCGCCCTGGTATAAGATATCTGGTGAAGACTACATTGCTGAGGCCTTTCGCTATGCCCATGAGGCGGACCCGCAGGCGCTCTTGTTTTATAACGATTATAATGAGATTGATAGCCTGAAACGATCCAAAATCATTAAAATGGTGAGCGATCTGAACGCGGCCGGGGTACCTATTCATGGCATCGGCCTGCAGGGGCACTGGGCGATCAACGAGCCCTCGGAGGAGCAACTGGAACAGACCCTCTCTGATTTTGCTGAAACCGGACTAGAACTTCAGATTACGGAACTGGATATCTCTGTCTATCCCAAAGAACACTCGGCATGGGAGAGGAGACCCGAAGACGAGAACGACGACTTTACAGCAGAAAAAGAACAGAAACAACGGGAGGTTTACGATATGTGCTTTGCGCTTTTCCGCAAACATCAGGAGGATATCACCAGCGTTACCTTCTGGAACATCAGCGACCGCGGTAGCTGGCTGGACAATTTTCCTGTCCGGGGCAGAAAAGATTATCCGCTCTTGTTTGATCAGAACCTAGAGCCTAAAAATGTATACCAGGATGTGGTGGACTTCTGAGAAAAGCATATGTATTGCCTGAAAGTGTTGACCGGGCTCCTAGCTGATCTCCCCATCACACCTTCAAGTCATCGTCAAACGATGAAGGAAAATAATGAATAGAATCAAAATACTACTAAACAACCACTGATGAAAAAGCTGCTTCTTGCGCTCACTATATGCATCACAAGCGTTCTTGCTACTTACGCCCAGGAAATTGCCAAACAAGCACCGGAAGGATTTGATCAGGCAAGAAACGACATAGCCAAAGGCAAAATAGACAGCCTCCAATACCCATCCAAAACGGTAGGAGTCAAACGTAAAGCCCTGGTCTATACCCCTCCGGGTTTTAGCAAAAAGAAAAAATACCCGATACTCTATCTTTTGCACGGCATAGGTGGTGATGAAAAAGAATGGTTGCGTGGGGCTAATCCGCAGGTCATTTTGGATAATCTGTATGCCGAAGGGAAAATAGAGCCTATGATCGTCATTATGCCCAATGGACGGGCAATGAAGGATGATCGGGCTGTGGGGAATGTGTTTGATCCGGAGAAAGTAGAGGCCTTCGCCACTTTTGAAAAAGACCTGCTGAACGACTTAATCCCATATGTTGAAAAAAAGTACCCAGTCCTGTCCGATAGGGAACATAGAGCCATTGCCGGTTTATCGATGGGAGGAGGGCAGACGCTGAACTTCGGTTTGGGAAACCTGGATCAGTTTGCCTGGATGGGTGGTTTTTCATCGGCTCCGAATACCAAAGCACCGGAAGTGCTGGTGCCTAATCCCGAAGAAGCTAAAGAAAAGCTCAGGCTCCTTTGGATTTCCTGTGGTGTGGATGATGGTTTACTCTCCTTCAGTCAGCGCACCCATGAGTATCTCTTTCGGCATGATGTACCGCACATCTACTACCAGGAGCCGGGCGGCCATGACTTTAAGGTTTGGAAAAACGGGCTCTATATGTTTTCGCAGTTTCTGTTTAAACCGGTAGATACATCGTCTTTTACCAAATACTCCCTGCTGGGAACACCAGCTTCATCAAACGTGCGCAACGCCAGCTATCCACAGGTGTTTCCGGACCATCGGGTAATCTTTCGCATCAAAGCTCCGGACGCTCAAAAAGTACAGATTGATCTGGGCAAAAAATACGATATGGTGAAGGATACAGCGGGATACTGGACGGTCACCACCGACTCCGTCAGCCGGGGATTCCACTACTATTCACTGCTGATTGATGGGGTAGCGGTAGCCGACCCAGGCAGTGAGACCTACTACGGCATGGGACGGATGGCCAGCGGCATTGAAATACCTTATAAAGATGGTGATTTTTACGCCCTGAAAGATGTACCTCATGGAGACATTCGCATCAAAAAGTACTACTCAGATGCCATGAACTCCTGGCGGGAAATGTACATCTATACCCCGCCTGGCTACGACACTACGGATGCAAATTATCCGGTATTATATCTGCT
>JBBSOG010000378.1:0-6223 GCA_038259985.1 Cytophagales bacterium | reverse complement strand
GGCGGGAAAGGTAAGTGAACTGAAGGCCATGCGTTATGATTCGGCCTCAGTAGCTAATTCAGCTTTGATAGACCGTTACGACAGTACGACTACCGAAGTCACTGAGGCGATCATCGCTTATGCAGAAAGCCCGCCCGATGCTGACCGCAATCCGGTGATCAATGTGTTGGTAGATCAGGTAATGCGGGCCAATAATAGTGTGATGTTGTACCGGATTCGTTATGATAACTTTAGCGAAGATTTCAATCGTTTTTTGGAAGAGTATAAAAGTGTGATGTCCAATATTGACAGCAGCGGCGGACCGGTTTATAAAAGGCCGATGTTTCGTTTGATCAATGATTTTAAAGAAGAAGAAAAATAACAGACATGCAGGTAAAAGAGGCTGAATTTGTCAAGAGTTCATCAGATATTAAACAGTGCCCCGACAGCCCACTGCCGGAGTATGCCTTTATTGGGCGTTCCAATGTAGGTAAATCCTCCCTGATCAATATGCTAACCGGCCGGAAAAAACTGGCCAAAATTTCTACCAAACCGGGCAAAACACAATTGATCAACCATTTCTTGATCAACAAAAACTGGCACTTGGTAGATTTGCCTGGCTACGGATGGGCAAAGGTGAGCAAGAGCAAAAGGGCAGATTGGGGCGATATGATTGAAAAATTCTTGCTTCACCGTCCGCAGTTGGTTTGCCTCTTCATCCTGATTGATTCGCGCATACCCCCACAGGAGATTGACCTGGGTTTTATGGAATGGGTGGGTAAACACCAGATTCCATTCGTGCTGGTATTTACCAAGGTGGATAAACAATCCATCAACAAGACGCAAAAATCTATCGCCACCTTCCGCCGGACATTAAAGCAAGACTGGGCAGAACTACCGATGATGTTCGTCACCTCGTCGGCAGATAGCACGGGCAAAGAGGAACTGCTGGAATACATTGACAGCATAAAACAGCCGACTTAACGTCAATAATGAATAAAAAATAGCAGTACAACATACGTTTTCTCAACTATTCCCCTTTAATTTGTCGTTTATTAAAGTAAAAAAGTAGGCATAATGTGAGCATATTCATGCTTTCCATTTTGTAAAATAACCCAAAAAATAAGATTCATGGATTTGAGCGAAATTGCGTCCGTTTCCGGCAAAGGAGGATTATTCCATATTGTAAAACCCACGCGTAGTGGGATGATCGTAGAATCGTTGGACGAGCAGAAAAAGAAATTGGTCATCGGTACCAACCATCGTGTATCTATACTGAAAGAAGTATCTATTTATACCACGGATTCGGAAGGCTCTGTTCCTTTAGAGAAAGTTTTCAAAAAGATACACGCCGAATTCGGAGATGATCCCGGCGTAGATACTTCTGATGCTGAGGAACTCAAAGCCTTCACCAAGCATATCATTCCCGAGTATGATGAAGAGCGCGTATACCCTTCTGATATGAAAAAACTGGTCAGTTGGTACAGTATCCTACTAAAAAACGCGCCCGCAGTATTTGAGGAAAAGGAAGAAAAAACTGATGAAAAGAAAACTGAGGAGAAACAAGAAGAAAAAGAATAAAAAGAAAGCAGGTCTAAGCCTGCTTTCTTTTTTCAATTAATCCTGCGTGGAAGAAAAAGCTTTTTTCCCGTTGAATTTGTAGAGGTGCTCTGTTTTGATAAAGTCTATTTTCGCCTCATCTACCCGGCGAAGCAAATCAATTATCTGCGCATGGCTGACCAGCCCACCATTATCCGATGATGAGGATACAAATCGGCAGCGCCAATGGTCGGTGGCAAACGTTTCGGGTTTGCCTTCGGGATAGACTTTTACCCCCCGGTTAGTGATCATATCCAATTTTAGGCCGTCACCAGCGAGTGCCTCTAACTGCTTACCTATCACCTTCGGGTCTCTGTTGCCTTCTTTCCAATCAATAAACACATCCACGCCTACCAGCTCTTTTTTCAGATTGGGGTCAGAAGGTGTGGTATGATGAAGTTTACTGCCTTTGACCGGTTTAAACTCCGCAGGTTTCAAATGTTTAGGCAGTTGCCCCAGGTTATCAATGACTGCTTTGGCAAATTCCTGAGTGCCTACAATATCCCGGCTAGAACCGGGACGGTAAATATCTGCAGTATGCAGGCCATCTTCAATAGTTTTGAGCCAGGCATTGTTAATGCTGGTGGCGATGTCGGGTTGTCCGATATGCACCAACATCATGATGGCGGCATTGATCAGCCCGGAAGGATTAGCAATGTCTTTTCCGGCAATGGGGGGTGCCGAGCCGTGAATGGCCTCAAACATAGCACATACTTCGCCCACGTTGGCCGAGCCTCCCAAACCTACCGAACCGGCAATCTGGGCAGCGATATCGGAAATAATGTCACCGTACAGGTTAAGGGTAACTACAACATCCAGCGTTTCGGGCTTATCCGCCAGGATCGCCGAACCGATGTCAATAATCATGTGCTCTTTCTCTATATCAGGATATTCCTCACCAATTTCGTTAAATACGCGATGAAAAAGCCCGTCAGCCAGCTTCATGATATTGTCTTTGGTGAAGCAGGTCACCTTCTTGCGGTTATACGCTTTGGCGTACTCAAAAGCATAGCGGACAATCTTTTCACAGCCAGGACGGCTGATCAATTTAAGGCTTTGTACTACTTCTTCGGTCTGCTGATGTTCTATTCCTGCGTACAAATCCTCTTCATTTTCCCGGATAATGACCATATCCAGGGCACTGTGGCGGGTAGATACGTAGGGGCTGTAAGAACGGCAGGGGCGCACATTGGCATACAGGCCCAGCGTAGTACGGGTGGTTACGTTCAGCGACTTAAATCCTCCGCCCTGAGGCGTAGTGATGGGCGCTTTGAAGAAAACCTGGGTGTTGCGCAACGAATCCCAGGAAGAAGGCTCAATACCGGCAGGATTGCCCTGCTTAAAGACTTTTTCGCCGATCTCAATTACTTCCGGTTCAATCTGCGCCCCGGCAGCGTCTAAAATATTCAACGTAGCTTTCATGATTTCTGGTCCGATGCCATCGCCATAAGCTACTGTGATTTTTTTCTTTTCAGCCATATAAAATAATATTAACGCGCGTGATAAAACAAATGAAGCACTCTTGCTTGCTGGTGTAAAGTAAAAGGATATACTTCAAAAAACACCACAGAACGAAATGAATGCAATAAAATACTATAAATTGTAATGCTTTAACTCATAAGTCGTCCGGGAGTTTACGCTTGATGTAAATAAGATATATTCTGACAATTGAGAAGCTTGTTTTTGAGTTTACTGTACCACCTGTTATATTTGGGCAAAACATAAGGCATTGAGATGACGAACTTTAAGTTTCTCACTACGACACTCAGCGAGGGGGTATTAACTATCGCTATCAGTCGGGTAGATAAAATGAACGCGCTGAACAAGGCCACACTCGAGGAACTGGGAGAGGCTTTTCAGGAGGTTTACGATGAAAAAGATATCAAAGGGATCATTATCACCGGGGAAGGGGAGAAAGCTTTTGCCGCTGGCGCTGATGTGGGTGAAATTGCCGAGCTCAATGAACTCAACGGAAGAAAGTTCTCTGAAATAGGGCAGGAAGTCTTTGCCTTGATAGAAAAGTGTGATAAACCCGTAATCGCGGCAGTGCATGGTTTTGCGCTGGGTGGGGGCTGTGAACTGGCGATGGCCTGTCACCTGCGGGTAGTATCAAGCAATGCTGTCTTTGGTCAACCTGAAGTGAACCTAGGCTTGATTCCTGGCTTTGGGGGTACGCAAAGATTAACTCAACTTGTAGGAAAGGGCAGGGCATTAGAGATGATGTTGACTGCGGATACCATATCTGCGGAGAAAGCCATGGAATATGGGCTGGCAAACTTTCTGGTCAAAGACAAAAAAGAAGTGATGGAGTTTTCCCTACGCCTCATGAAAAAAATCATGGCCAAAGCCCCGCTGGCGATTGGAATGGTGATAGATTGTGTCAATGCGGCTTTTGCCGGGGATGAAAATGGTTACCAAACCGAGGCCAATAGTTTTGCTGCCTGTTGCAAATCCAGTGATTTTGAAGAAGGAACACAGGCATTTCTTACCAAGCGCGAAGCACATTTTACCGGCGAGTAAGCGTAGCGGGTACGCTCTTTGTACGCCAGTAGTGGAAAGTATAGACCTACTACTGATCCGCATTTCTATTTTATGAATCCACTCAAAAAACTGGCCAGCCAGACCGTCTATTATGGGGTAAGTACCATCCTGGGTCGGGTACTTACTTATGCCCTTGTTCCTCTGCATACCGCTGTTTTTGAAGATACTGCCCAGTACGGTGCCATCACCAAACTCTATGCCTATGTAGCTTTTCTCAATATCATCTATACTTACGGGATGGAAACTTCTTTCTTCCGCTTCGTCAACCGAAGAAGGGGTGATGAAAAGGGAATGCAAGAAGTATACAATTCGGCGGTCACCTCAGTATTGTCCACCAGCTTTATTTTTTCAGGGATTATTATCGCGTTTTCCGGAGGCATTGCCAACCTGATTGGTTACCCGGATAGCAGCCATATTATTGTTTGGTTGGGTGTAATTATGTTTACCGATGCGGTGGTGGCGATTCCTTATGCTAAGCTAAGGCAGGAAAACCGTCCGCTGATGTTTGCCATCACCAAAATTTCCAGTATTATAATACAAGTGGTGCTGAACCTTTTCTTCCTGCTGCTGCTTCCCAAAATTCATACTTATTCGCCGGTGCTGGAGGCGATGTATTATCCTGATATGGGCGTGGGTTATGTATTTCTGGCCAACCTGATTGGCAATGCGGTCATTCCGATATTTTTGTGGCGCACCCTGGCCGAAGTACGTCTGCGCATTGACTGGCCCACCTTCCGGCAGATGCTAGTATATGGCTATCCCATCCTGATCATGGGCTTAGGAGGCATGGTCAACGAAAATATTGACAAGATTTTACTAGAAGATCTGCTTCCGCTGAACTTTTATCCGGACCAGACCCCGGAAGAAGCTCTAGGAGCTTACGGAGCCTGCTTTAAAATCAGTGTGCTGATGACGCTGGCAATACAAGCTTTCCGCTACGCGGGTGAGCCTTTCTTTTTTTCCCAGGCAGAAAATAAAGAAGCCCCCGAGCTTTTTGCCAAAGTGATGCACTATTTTACCATACTGAGCATCCTGATTCTGATAGCAGTAAGCGTCAATTTAGAATTGATTGGCACCATTTTTCTTCGTAGCCCGGGCTACCGGGACGCGCTTTATGTAGTCCCCTTTCTCTTGTTTGGCAAATTGCTGTTTGGGATTTATAATAATTTGACCATCTGGTTTAAGCTCACCGACAAAACCAAATTTGGCACTTATTTTAGTATACTCGGAGCGATCGTGACGCTGGCAGGAAATATTTTGCTGATTCCGTATATGGGGTATTTAGGCTGTGCTGTCGCCAGTATTGCTTGCTATATGCTAATGTGTGTTGTCTGTTACATTTACGGACAGAAGTATTATCCCATTCCCTACAATTTCAAGCCATCGTTAATATACACCGTTTCCGCCTTGGTGATTGTCTATTTGTCTTACCAGGTAAATCTGTCTAATTCGGTACTGGAGAATTTGTTGAATATCTCAGTAGTCATCATCTTTACCGTTGTGGTATATTTGATTGAAAGAAAAAGGCTTTCTCCCAAAAAGGTTGCTTAACCAGAGTTTTTGAACAGGACGTAAGCAATGGTGCGTCTCATATAACATCATATCATGAAAAAGAACTTATGAATGTAAAAATTATCAACCAATCTGACCAGCCTCTTCCTGCTTACCAAACAGCCCACGCCGCCGGTATGGACCTGCACGCAAAGCTAGATCACGAAGTCAGCCTGAAACCCTTGGAGAGGGCACTGGTTGGCACTGGCTTATTTATTGAACTTCCGGTAGGCTATGAAGCACAAATTCGCCCCCGCAGTGGGATGGCTTACAAACACGGGATCACGGTACTCAACAGTCCTGGCACAATTGATGCGGATTACCGAGGGGAAATTAAAGTGCTGCTGGTCAACCTTTCCAACGACCATTTCACCATTCGGCATGGGGACCGTATTGCCCAGATGGTAGTCGCTCCGCACGCGCAGGTAGACTGGGAAGAAACCAACGAACTGAGCCAAACAGACAGAGGGGCAGGCGGATATGGCAGTACTGGTATTAGCGTAAAATAAACCAGTAAAGAACCACTAAAACTTACAAAACGTGAAAATTATCG
>JBBSOG010000377.1:0-6238 GCA_038259985.1 Cytophagales bacterium | reverse complement strand
TTGCTCACCGTTTGCACAAAATCCAGCGTAGCATTGGCGGGGGGCAGCACGATAGGAATAGCCCGCTGTCGACGTTTGGACTCAAAAAGCATAAACAGCAGCAAGCCCGCAACACTCAGGAATACTGCCCAGCGCAAAGCCGGCACACTCAGCAAAAAGCGTAGCGGCGTGGTTGGTTCCATTCTGCCCAGATGGAAATACTCATTCCACAGCACCTCCCGGACCGGCAAATAGCTGAGCGACTGGGTCACTTCCTGATACAGTCCATCTTGCAACATGAAATAATTGGTGTATGCCTGAGGAACACTACTGAGCAGTAAGGCTCCTTCTCCCTCACGATAGCGCAATAACACTGGATTTCCTGCTTCATTTTCCGCCAGCACTTCCATCTGGCTAGTGTCGTAAGCAGAAAAATAATACAGGCTTTCCTGCATTTTTAGGGAATCTACGCCTTCAGCAATGCTTTCTTTTATATTTACATCCGTTTCCAGTTTCAGCGTGTCGGCCAGTTTTCCGCCAAACTCCCGAGCAGCAGCAAACACATAGCCTCCGCTATCCAGCATCTGCCACATTGATTCGATATCTTGCTGGTCTGGTGCAAACTCGGCGGCAAATATCAGGATGTTCTCCTTGTGGTATCCCCTTTCCTTCAACTCGTACAAAGTACGAAATACCGGACTGACTGACTGTTCAGGGAATAGATAGGGCATACTCTCAAACAAAATGAAGGTGCCGTAGGGGTTTTTGTGCTTGTGGTGCAGACTAAACGTCCAGTCGGTAGGTTTGGGCGTCAGTACTTCGGCCAGAACCAGCAGCAAAAACGCACCGCCCAGGATCAGGTAATATTTCCATTCCTGCCTCATGCGCTCACTGACAATTGTTGGTCAATAGACTGATGTAAAATATTCACCTTTTCATAAAGATTGGCATCTACCGGAAACTCCCCATACCAGGCATAATCGTAGTAAATACTCAAGCTGCGAAATTCATTTTTCAGACTACTTTCTTCCAGCTCCTTTTGATAATCCGCATTGGTTTTGCCCGGATGCCATACAATCCGGTCGCTATCTGCCAATTTTTTGAGCGTAAAAATATAAAGCAAACGAATGGCGCGTCTATAATCCTGTGCCTGCTGCGCCTTATTGATTTCTTCTTCAAAATTGATTTCGTGGATATCTTCGCCTAAAATATCCTGAACATTCATATTCGGTGCCGGCTTTTGCCGATTGAACAATCCACTGATACTCACGCCCATCAACTTCATGACCGCAAAAATGATCATCAACGCACAAAAAATATAAAGCAGCCAGGTGATCGGAAAATTGAAATTTACCTCTCCAAACAGTTTGCTCAACTGCTGTAGAATCCATTGCCATAGCTGTTGCCAAATACTCACCGTCTGCTGATAGCCATAGCGATAGTCAAAAGCTTCGTCCACACAATATTGCTCAATGAGTTCAGCAGGGATTTTCCGGCCATCCACTTGCCCTGACAGCGAATCATTAAAAAAATACACCTGCTCCGGTACACGCTCCTGCGCCAGACTGAATAGACTGTTCAAAAGCATGTAAACCACTAAAGGAATTTTTTTTAGCCGTCGTTTTTTGTTCATTAAAAATCAGTTACCTGCTGGTGGATATTTCTCTGCCAATTTGGGCAAAACAGATGCTTATCACAATTTATTTGTGAGGAAAAAAGCCTCAAGGTGAAACGTTTTTAAAATTATTGCGCTGGCCGAGAATAAAAAACAGCATTAGTGTAAATCCTTAAAAAGTGTTAATATCGGCGTTTTAAGTTAAAAGCAACCAACCTTTTCACACATGCAAAAAATTAACATTGGCGTAGCCGGACTTGGTTTTATTGGCCCTGCCCATATTGAAGCGCTGCGCAGAATCCCCAACCTACACGTCGCTGCGGTCAGCGATTTTACCGATGAAATTGCCCAAACCAAAGCCAAAGCCTTGGGTATAGAACATGCTTATGGCAACTTTGATGAATTGCTCAAACACGAGGGTATCACCTGCATACACATCTGTACACCCAACCACCTGCACTACGAAATGGCCAAGCAAGCCCTGGAAGCAGGTAAGCATGTGGTATGTGAAAAACCTTTAGCCACTACCGTAGCCCAGGCAGAAGAACTGGTAGCATTAGCCAAGAAAAAAGGGCTAGTCAATGCTGTACATTTTAACCTGCGTTTTTACCCCCTGGTCAGGCAGATGAAAGCCATGCGGGAAAATGGTGAACTGGGAGAAATTTTCTCGGTTATCGGTACTTACCTGCAAGACTGGCTATACTACGCCACCGACTATAACTGGCGCTTAGAGCCCGAAATGTCAGGAGATTCCCGTGCTATTGCCGACATTGGTTCTCATTTGATTGACTTGATTGAATATATCTCAGGACTGGAAATTTCCGAAGTTATGGCGGACTTCAGTACGGTACACAAAACCCGTAAGAAACCCTTGAAACCGGTGGAGACCTATTCCGGCAAGATGCTGAAGCCTGAGGATTATCAGGATGTCCCTATCAATACCGAAGATTATGCCAGCGTACTGCTGCGCTTTAGTAATGGAAGCCGGGGCGTGGTAACCGTAAGCCAGGTCGCTGCCGGTAGGAAGAACCGCATTAACCTGGAATTTTCCGGGTCAAAGCAGGCGGTGCAGTGGTGTTCCGAATCGCCCAACGAACTTTGGATTGGCAAACGAGACACTGCCAACCAGTCTTTGCTGAGAGACCCTGCATTAGTACATCCGAGTGCCGGCGAAGCGATCTCCTTTCCCGGTGGGCACAATGAAGGTTTTCCGGATACCTCTAAGCAGATGTTTAAGCAGGTATATGCGGCTATCAGCGCCGGAAAACATGAAGAAGATAAGTACGCTACTTTTGCCCACGGCCTACGCGAACTGCGCCTTTGCGACGCGATCGTAGCCAGTGACAAGAAGCAAGCCTGGGTGAAACTATAAAACCCCACTACTTACCAAATGGGTAAAGATCCGCCAGATTTCCTAAATTTGGCGGATATGCTTACTGAAACTTGCTGAAAATGTTTATCAGATAACCAGTGGCAGCAGATCAGTAATTTTCCTCACCTGAGGTCTCCCTTTTTTGCTGCCCCAAACTATCAATGTCCTGCATCAGTCCAGCGGCTTCTTTTTTCTCTACTAGGTTACCGTATTGATAACCAATAGCAATCAGAAAGATACTGTACAAGAATTGTGAGCCTAAAGTACTCACCACTTGGGCTATAATGAACAACGCCTGAGTAGCTACTGAACTATCTTGTAGATCGTATCCTGTAGAAGTTGAAAAAAAAGCACTTGCCCCGGTAATGAGCAAAAGTGGTATACCAAAAATAGACCCTACAATCGCCTGTAGCATGATCATCACCAACAGCAGGCCCAGCGTACTCAAATAGTGGTCAGAAACTAAACGAAAGCAACGGGAGAATGCTTCCCCGAAGCTTAATCTCTCTTTGACCTGTAGGATAAAGATGAAGGAGAGCGCTGCCAGAAGGATGAAACCCGGAATGATCAAAAAAACGAAGCCTACAATAATGAGGATGGTCATAATCACTAAGCTTAATAAAATAGGTAACAGATGTGCTTGTGTCCTTGCCCAGACCTCACTAACACTAATGTTATCGTAATCATCCCGCTCAGCATACAGGCTAAAATAGCTGTAGACAATACCAATTACCAATGCCCCTGACAGCATGGTAAATAGACTGATCAGGCCCATGCTTCCGGCAAAAGAAAAGGCTTCTTGCTCTGAGAAATCCCCATCGTTAAAGAATAAGCGCGTTGCGTTGAGCGCGGAAATAATGCCTACCACTACGATCACCGGCCCAGCAATATACAGCAGGCTTTTGCCTAAGGGAATAAAATTTTGTCGTAGAAAGGTAAAAGTAGCGTTGATCTTGTCCCCAAAATCACGTTGTTCGTATAGCTTGATCTTGTTGCCTTGCATGCTGTTGTAGTTTTGCGGGGTATATGATAAAATAATAAATGATAAATAAAGCTGAGCTTAGGATAATCATTAGGCGTAGTGGCCAAGGCCAATGGGTAAGCCGGGTAACAAATGATTCTAAAAAACCAGCGATGATAAATAAAGGTACCAGGCCAATGACGATTTTTAAACCTCGGTTCGCCCCTTTTTTAAAGGATTCCATGCGGGGGTAAGTCCCGGGAAACAGTATGCTGTTGCCAATCACCAAACCCGCTGCCCCGGCGATGATGATAGAAGAAATCTCAATCGTACCGTGTATCCAGATGGTGAGAAAAGAGGGGAGCAGTACGCCTTTCTGATAAAAGAAATACTGAAAAGCGCCCAGCATGATACCATTCTGAAAGAGCACAAAACCCGTTCCTATGGAAATAAAAATGCCCGCTACAAAAGCCATAAAAGATACCTTGATGTTATTCACGGTTATCGCAAAAAACATATCGCCTCTTCCCATACTTTTGTAGACTGCCATCGGATCATTTTGCTCAATATTTTCCAGGGTCATGTTTACATAACTATCTCCCAAGATCAGACGGACAAAAGTATCATCGTGGGCAGCGGATACTGCTCCGATGAGACAGGCAATGGTAAAAATGACGAAAGAGTAGAGCAATTGCTTGCGTGACGCATACATGATCATCGGCAGTTCTGTCTTCCAAAAGCGGACAAAACGTCCTCGGTCTTCTTTTTTGTTCCGATAAATCGCCTGATGGACTTTAGCGGTCAGGTTATTGAGATACGCGGTAGTATTGCTTTGCGGATAATGCGTTTTGGCATAGCCCAGGTCATCGGTAAGTTGTATAAAATAATCCGCCAGTTCGTCGGGCTTCAAAGCACTTTTACCAGAAGATATCCCCTCATTTAATGCCTCCCACTTTTTTTCATTTTGTTTAACAAAAGTGGCCTCTCTCATTCATCTGTTGTTTTTATGCGTTTTATGCATCAGTAGGTGACTGTACTAACCGAAAAGTTATCGTATTTTTAAGCATCAGAATATGGCCAATTTAGCCAAAGAAAGTTACAAATTAAATCATCAACCGTTGCCATTATGCCTCGCATAAGTATAGAAACCACTCAAAATGTACAAATAGATTATGTATTGGCGGGTATAGGTAGCCGGATACAGGCCTTTTTTCTGGACTTACTCGTGATTGTAGCTTATGGAGCCATAATACTGTTATTGTTTTCACAAATCAATGCCACTCCTCCTACTGCCGTGGTCGTCATCTTGAGTTTGCCCCCCTTTCTTTATCATCTACTTTGCGAGATCTTCCTGGACGGTCAGAGCCTGGGCAAAAAGCAAATGAACATCAAAGTCATCAAACTGGATGGCACAGCCCCCGGTGTAGGCGCCTATCTTTTGCGTTGGCTGCTACGCCTGGTAGATATTGGTATGATGAGCGGTGCCATCGCCGTGTTGAGTATTGCTATCAGCCGTAACGACCAGCGCCTGGGTGACCTGGCGGCCGGCACTACAGTAGTAAAGCAAAAAGCAGGAGAACCCTTATCCGTATTTTCGTTAGATGAAGGCCATCAGCCCCTTTTTCCCGAAGTCATCAACTTACATGACCAGGACATTGACATAGTCCTGCGGGTGATCCATACGTATCGGGAAAGCGGACAAAGTGCACCCCTGCTCACTACCGCTAATAAAATCAAAGATTTACTGAACATTCAAAGCGATCTACGCCCACTGCAATTCCTCTACACCGTGGTTCGGGATTATAAGCATGTGACTTCCAGGTAGAAGTAGATTCAAAAGAAGGGAATTGACAATATGAAAAGGTTTTTAATCAATGTTGGGTATAATTCCCCGACGCTCTGCGTCGAATAAAAATAAATTCCGCTTAGATACCCCGACGGCTCTGCCTCGGGGCAGTTCATTTTTGTGTGCAGCTTTAATCAGTTTTTTAAGAACCTTATATTTGTTTCATCGTAATATTGCTATATAGCGTTAGCGAATATGGGAGTTACTAAAACAAATCTTTTTACTACCGAGCAGAATGAACTCGCACAGATTGCCAAAGCGATGGCGCATCCTGCCCGGATCGCGATTGTACAGCATTTGCTCAAAATTAATCAATGCATTACCGGAGATTTGGTGCTGGAAATTGGTCTGGCGCAGGCTACTATTTCTCAACATCTTCGGGAATTGAAAGCCATTGGTATTATCCAAGGAAGTATTGAAGGTACTTCGGTAAATTATTGCATCAACCCCGTCAAATGGGAGGAA
>JBBSOG010000376.1:0-6245 GCA_038259985.1 Cytophagales bacterium | reverse complement strand
GTACAGTATTATTGTCATCATTTCTAAGAGATCATGGCTATAGCCTAGCGCTACAGAAACGCTATCGGAATAGTAAATGGCTGGAGTCTATCGGTTCGGGGGCCATGAAACGGAAAGGTGATCAAATCAGGTTAGAAGGGGGTATTTATGCATTGCAGAAGCAAAAAAACATGGGCATACATATAGGTGCCAAATCTGCCCTTTCATTACTAGGAAAAGCGCAGTACTTAGAAATGGGCTACAAAAAAGCGTTTCTTTTTGGAAACACCAGAGAGCGCCTTCCTATCTGGTTTAGTCAATATGATTGGGGGGTAGCGCTTAGATATTTTAGCACTTCTTTTTTATCTCCTGGGTTGGGTTTAACGCAACTAGAGCAACCAAACTTCCAAATACAGGTTTCCGGAGCGGAAAGGGCAATGATGGAATGTTTATACCTTGTGCCACAGGAACAAAACCTAGTGGAATGCTACGAGATGATGGAAAGTTTAAATACGCTAAGACCTGCGCTGCTGCAAAAATTATTAGAGGAATGTACTTCTGTAAAGGTGAAACGGATGTTTTTGTATTTGTCGGAAATGGCAAATCATGATTGGTTTAAATATCTAAAAACTGAAAATATTGACATAGGCAGTGGGAAACGAAGTTTGGAGAAAAGGGGGACTTTTGTTTCCAAATATCAAATTACGGTGCCCAAAGAATTGATAGAATTTGGAAGAAAGGTATAAACAGCAAGTAGCCCTTATGCTCATGGTACTTCCCGAGGTGAACAGGGAGACTTGCTTTGCTATACACGGAGGTACGGCGATCAATCTATTTATCCAGGACATGCCGCGCCTGTCGGTAGACATAGATCTGACGTACTTACCTTTTGATAGTCGGACACACGCGCTTGATAACATATCCGAAGCCCTGCTTAGGATTAAAGGCAGGATTCATAAAGTACAACCGGCGGCCAGGGTAGTGCTGCTGCCAGAAACCAGTAAATTGCTGGTTAACTATCGGGGGGTACAAACCAAGCTTGAAGTCAATCAAACCAATCGGGGAGTGCTATATCCCCCAGTGGAAATGATCTTGTGTGAAAAAGCACAAAAAGAGTTTGAGGTTTTCTGTTCTATCCAAGTTGTGGAAGAAGGGCAACTTTACGGAGGTAAGATATGCGCGGCTTTAGACCGCCAGCATCCACGGGATTTATTTGATATTCAACATTTTTTGGAAGAATCTAAATTCTCCTACCGGCACAAAGAAGGACTCCTATTGGCATTGCTAGGTAGTAATCGCCCGATAGAAGAACTGCTCTTTCCCCACTTATTGAATCAACAAAAGGTATTTTCTAATCACTTTTTGGGAATGACTAACCATAATTTTGATTATGTAGACTTTGAGTTGTCGAGAAAAAGGCTGCTTGATCTTATTCACCAAGAACTATCCGGAAAAGATAAAGAATTTATAATGTCAGTGCTGGAATTACAGCCTAACTGGGATGCGTATAATTTTGAAAAATTTCCTTCGGTGCAATGGAAGCTCCAAAATCTGGAAAAACTGAGATCCCATGACGCCGTAAAATATAGTGCCTATATAGAACGGGCCAAGCTCAGACTAGGTCTTTTGTAAAGCTATGTTTTTAGCTAAGAAACCAGATTATTCATCAAGTCTATTGGCCAGCGTACGACTCGGGGAACGCTAGGTGCAGCAAATGGATTACTCTTATACAACAATCTTCTTAAGGGTACTGATTGCAAAAGTTACAGGCCTATCTCACCTCACCCCACGATAGGCTAATTCAAGATGGGAATGATGAAACTGATGTTTATCCCTTCCCTTATGTCCGGTAAAATATAAAATACGGCCATCCAGGGCATCTACCAGATAGTAATTGTACAGCACTTCCCCGTAATGTTGCACGCCCATAGGCACTACAATAGGGTAGGCGTACCCTGGGCTATGATTAAAAACGATTTCTTCTACTTCCGCGATGCTTACCACCTGGAAAGGGTGCCTATATTTTTTCTCCAAGCTTCCATCATCAATGCTGTACTGCAAGTTCGGGCCAATAATGGGTTCGTACAGCAGCAAATTCCGATCACTAAGCTGAGCTGAGCGTTTAGTCACTTCCCTTTTCAACTTGGATAGCTTGGTAATTCCGTGTTGGGTATAATCAATAATTTGATTTTCCAGGTGCTGGACCATGAAGGTTAAGGTAAGCCTGATGGGTTCATTGACCGGGAGATAAGAAATTACAATTTCTTTTTTTGGGTCACCTGCCCATACAATAGATACAAACATAGTAGTTCCGGAAGATGAAAAATGATAGGAAGCTAGTCCTGGCATCCCTGTATTGGCGTTAGGACTGTAGAAATCATTCATCTTATAATTCATTTTTGAGCTGGTTTTTAGGATACAATAACGAGTGTCTTTGTTGTTGATCAGTGCATCCGCTTTTTTCCTGCCCAATAAACTCAACCGATGAAAAGCCCCACTCTCTGGGAAGGATTTCCTGTAGCGTTTCATTGTAGGTCTTAACACTTGCTTGGTAAGCCAGCAACTCCTCAGGCTTATCGGCTAGTTTCTTCATTTTGAAAGGGTCTTCCTGCATCAGGACTACCGCCAGGGGGCATTCTTGCACCTTTTGAATGTATTTCTTCTCCCAGGGCACAAACTGGGCAGATGTCTTGATATTAAATAATACTACAATCAGCACAGCAATGGTCAGTTCTTTCTTCATTTTGAATAGGTTTGATGCGTGTAAAAATACCAGCATTCAGACGTGTTTTTTTCATGAAGAATAGCAATTACTTACCTGGGTAAGTAGGAACTTAATTGCGTCTTTTGGTGGCAGGAGAATGAGGTTTCTTAAATAACGGTTCAAAAATTATCAACGTCTTCTTACCTTGCGCTTTATTTCTTCTTTCAAAGTAGGTAGAACTTATTTGTCACAACATTATTTTGAATTCTCAAGAACATAGAGCGTGAGTGAAAACCTGGATTGGTACGCACAATTCCTCTCCAGCATCTATGACAACACCTTCACTGCCAAAGCCCTGGGCACCGGCATTGTGGGAGAACTGCATGGAGAAGAAGGTAATCAACTTTGTCAGGAAAATGATCTTAGCTATATTCCCCACATCGCCAGTTGGAAGCTCAACGAACAGCATGATATTTTCGCAGTTTCCCTGTTTGCCTCCGGCCATCGCATGCTCTATGGTTATGAAATGGAAAAGTCTTATGACGATGAAAATTGGATGGTTGATGAGCTTAATGAGAAGTTTATGCAGATCAGGGTAGATAAAATCTTTGAGGAGCAGGCTTATACTTTTATGATTAGGTTTGAGGTAATTCGTTGATATTCACGTGCTCATTAACATAAAAGCCCTTATTGCACATTAAAGATAAAATACTCAATCTCATCAGGCTTTTCTACTCTATAAGCCAAATTGTCAAATCTTATTTATCCCACAATCTCTAATTAAGGAAAAATCTTTTCAAAAACATTTTCATTATTAATTGAAATAGAGATTGCATCAATACAATCTATAACTTCATGGACAAGCTGTCTTCTTGAAGCATAACATGCCTGGGTAATGTAAAGGCGAAGAGGGTAGAGGCGGATTAAATCGCAAGTACTATCTTCATTGTCTTAACCTATGGCGTATAGCCTACTACTATGTTGTGTATACGCCATAAATATTATCTGTGAAGTATGTCAGAGCCTATTCGTGTGGAAAGCATGATGCACAATGGAGAAAAACGCATTAGGTTAGAGGTACCTTACCAACAAGACTATATTGACAAAGTCAAACAGCTTGAGGGTAGAAAGTGGAGTCAGAGTAAAAAATGCTGGCACGTGCCGTATAGTAAAGCAAGCTTTGAAGAACTAAAAGCTGTTTTTGCAAATGTAGAGATCATCCTGCCTGATAGCGCTCCCCCGGCCATAACAAATCAGGACCCACATAATGCCGATCAAAAAGTTCATGGTAAAGTATCTAACCCTTCTAAGGATTCCACAATCCATGATGATAGGATTTCTTCCGAAAGTAATCAGGTTAAACTAGTGATCACTGCCAAAAAACTATTTGTCCAGATCAAAAAACAAGAAGCTGACATTAGGTTTTTAAGAAGTCTGCATTATTCTCGCTGGAATGCCCATACTTACTTATGGGAGATCACCAGAAATGAACAGAACTTACAACTCATGCGACATTACTTTGCTGATCGGCTTACAGAACAAGAATTGTCCACTCCAGAGAGTATCATTCATCCCAAAAAGAAGCAGTATCCACCTAATGAGCTCACTATAGCAGTCAATGAAGGCAGACTTCGTCTTTTATTCGCCTATGATCAAAAGCTTATCACTTTTATCAAAAAGTTGCCCTACTCAAAATACCATGAACAAAACAGATGGTGGAGTGTAGCAGATAGCCCAGTAGTGAGAGCAGATCTGGAAAGGTACTGCCAGGATCATGACTGGAAGCTTCACTTCTCAGAAGTAAAACCTTCTTCCGATCGTATAGCCAAGCTATCCAAAGAAGAAGTGGCCAATTACAGGAGCTGCCCGCAAGTGATGATAGACCAGCTCAAGATGAAACGCTACAGCAACAGTACGATCAGGACCTACACCAGCATGTTTGAAGAGTTCATCAATCACTACCCGCAAATTTCCCCGGAAGAGATCACCGAAAAAGAGATTATTGCTTTTCTGCGTTATCTGGTGGAAGAGCGGCAGGTATCCACATCTTATCAGAACCAGTCCATCAATGCTATAAAGTACTACTATGAACAAGTTTTAGGTGGTAGGAGAAAGTTCTACTTTATTGAACGACCGGTCAAAGAACGCAAACTACCGGTGGTATTGAGTGAGCAGGAAGTAGCCAGGATCTTTGCCAGTGTAGAAAACCTCAAACATAAGTGCCTGTTGATGCTTATCTATTCCGCGGGCTTGAGAATCAGCGAAGCCTTGCACCTGAAGACTAAAGACATAGACAGCAAGCGTATGCAGGTTACAGTACGAAATGCCAAAGGAAAGAAAGACAGGGTGAGTCTACTGTCTAAAAGTATTTTGCCTCTCTTAAGGGGCTACTATCAGCTCTACGAACCCAAAGAGTACCTCTTTGAAGGAGCAGAAGGAGGAAAATACTCAGCCAGGAGTGCACAGAATATATTGAAAAGAGCTTGTGAAAAAGCAAAGATTCAGAAAAAAGCTACGCTTCATACATTAAGGCATTCATTTGCTACGCATCTATTAGAAAAAGGAACAGATTTACGTTATATTCAAGTGTTATTAGGTCATGGAAGTAGCAGAACTACTGAAATTTATACCCATGTCAGCACTAAGGCATTAAAAGACATACAAAGTCCGTTGGATAGTCTTACTTTTGAATGAAAACAAGTAGAACCAAAAAGCCTACTCTAAATACTGTAAAGTCTCAATTTATGAGCATAAAACAGAGTGGTAGGTATAGTGGAAATAACCGCCATATGGCGTATACACATTCGTTAGCGGTCAGGCTATAACGACAATCCCGATCAACAAATAACACACAAAATGACAACAGAGAGAAAAGTAATTTTATACATCGCAACAAGTTTAGACGGTTACATTGCAAAACCAAATGACGACCTTGGTTTTCTCTCCATTGTAGAGAAAGAAGGAGAAGATTACGGCTACGCAGATTTCGTTAATACTGTGGACGCAGTGATTGTCGGACGCAAAACTTACGACAAAGTAATTTCTATGGGTTTTGACTTTCCTCACGCTGACAAAGATGCTTACATCATTACACGGACGCCAAGACCAAATATTGGTTCGGTAAAGTTTTATACAGACGACCTTAAATCACTTATTGACAAACTTAAATCTGAAAACGGAAAAAATATATTTTGTGACGGTGGAGCAGAAATAGTAAACGAACTTCTGAAAGACGACCTAATTGACGAGTTTATTATTTCTGTTATTCCAATATTAGTTGGCAACGGGACAAAACTGTTTAAGGACGGCAGACCTGAGCAAAAATTAGAACTTGTTTCTGTAAAATCATTTGACAAAGGACTAACTCAACTTCATTACAAACGTGCTGACAATTAGACAAAAAATAAACGCAGGACAAGAAGCCCGAACCGCTAACAGGCGTTTGGCAAAAAAGCGGGTTCAATACTTAAATGAAGCTTTGTGCTTCGTATCAAGTTCAGTGCTGGCAGACAGTTTAGTGCTTCGAAATCCGCTTCTTCGCCAAGCGCCAAACCGTTAGCGG
>JBBSOG010000375.1:0-6250 GCA_038259985.1 Cytophagales bacterium | reverse complement strand
GATAGCTTTGCCGCCAATGATGCGAAGGTATCCGTGCAGGTGCTCCCGGTCAATCAGGCACCGGTGCTCAATGTACCGGCCAATGCGGATGTGGAAGAAGATACGGCTACCCCTATTCAGGGTATTTCGCTTAGCGACCCAAACAGGGATGAGCTAAGGGTTACCGTTTCGGTAAACAGTGGCTTATTATTTCTGGCGCCCAAAGCCATAGAAGGTGGGTTTGTTGATTTTCTCTCCGGAACCGGCAACGGACAAAAAGTTATCATCTTCAGTGGCCCGGCAAATTTGGCTGCTTTCGCTTTGAGTGGCTTGAATTATCAGCCCAATGATGGGTTCACTGGTCAGGACCAACTGAGCGTGGAAGTTGATGATAACCAGGGAGGCGTGGCTAGTGGCAGCACTACGCTGAATGTGCTGCTCATCAATGATGCCCCGGTATTAGCAAATATAGAAACTACCCCTGCTTCCTTCACAGAAAATGGGAACGCGATCAGCGTTACGGCTACCTTAACAATTACTGACGAAGAAAATGACCAGATCAGTTCTGCCACCGTTGCGATTACCCAGGGTTTTGCCACTGGCCAGGATGTACTGGCTTTTACGGGTCAAAATCCTAATGTAACAGCCAGTTATGATAATGCTAGTGGTATACTTACTTTAACTGGCAATGCAAACATAGATGCGTATAGAGATATTTTACGCTCCATCGCCTACAGCAATAGCAGTGAAAAACCGACCGAAGGAGACCGGGTGATTAGTTTTGCAGTTACTGATAATGGCAATCCTAAGGCTAGCAGTACTGCAATAAGCAGAACAATCCGGGTAGTGCCTGTCAATGATGCGCCGGTATTGGCTAACCTAGAAAGTGCCCCGATCAGCTATGATATTCTGGATAAGAATCCGGTAGCTATCACCAATGCCCTCACCGTCACCGACGTAGACAATGAAAACTTAACCCGGGCAGTTATTGCTTTTGAAGAAGGTTATATTAATGGTGAAGATGTACTTTCATTTACCGCTAAAATTGGAAACATCGTCGGAAATTGGAATGCGAACCAAGGTATACTTACACTCAGTGTTGGTGGCACAAAAGAACAGTATCAGCAGGCTATCAGAAGTATCACCTATCAAAATACTGGGGAAAATGATGGTGGTGATGAAACTAAACTGATCAGTATCACCGTCTCCGATGGAAACGCAAACAGTAATCAGCTTACGCGGCCAATTATCATCATTACCAATGACCCTCCGGTAATTTCTTCTTTCAGCAAAACGATCAATGAGGATGAAGTACTGGCTTTTGCTATTGAAGATTTTACTTACGAAGACCCGGATAATGGTCCTAGCGAAGGCTTACAAAGCATTGCCATCACCACGTTACCGGCAAACGGTATTTTGATCGTGGCTGAAGATACCATTACTGCTGCTGATTTGGAAAACAGCCCCTCCGGATTTGGCATCAGTGCCGAACAAATCAGCACATTAAAATACGTGCCCAACCCCAACTTTTCGGGCGCTGATAGTTTTGGATGGAATGCCTTTGATGGTGCCGAATATGCTATTGAAGCGGTCCAGGTTAATATTACCATCACTGCCCAGCCAGATGCCCCTTTACCTTCTGATTTTCCTGTAGAAACCCCGGAAGACCAGGCCTATGCTTTTACCGCTGAGCAATTTGCTAATGCCGCGCCTGACCCAGACGGAGGTGACCTGGCAGGTATTATCATTCGGACAGTTCCGCAAAACGGTATTTTACGACGCAACAATATCACCCTGCCTGCTAATAGCGCGCTTAGCCTCGCTGAGCTTAATAACTTGCAATATATTCCCAATCAGAACTATAGTGGGGAAGATACATTTAGCTGGGCAGCTTCGGATGGCACATTAGTCAGCCAACAAGCTGCGCAGGTGCTAATTAATGTGGTGCCGGTCAACGACCCGCCTATCATCAATAGCTTTACCAAAGCAATCTCAGAAGAAGAAAGTAATTTTGCTTTTGCTGCCAGCGACTTTACGGAGAATTATGTAGATATAGAAAAGACCCCGCTCAATTTTATTCAGATTACTTCGCTGCCTGGCAAGGGAAGCCTGTTATTAAATGGATCGCCCATAGAAGCCGGGGTACAGATCAACGCTGAAAACATTGCCAATCTACAATACCAGGCAGTGGCTGACCAGACGGCAGGCATCGTTAGTTTTGGATGGAATGCTTCGGACGGCGCTAATCTGGCTACTACTGCCGCTAAGGTAACCGTCATCATCGGTACCGGGGTAACCGATTTTGCGGTCAACACCAACGAAGATACCGAGTACGCTTTTAGCAGGTCACAATTTGCCAACAATTATGGTAATCCAAAGGGTGCTTTGCAAAGCATCCGTATTGAGGCATTGCCTATCAACGGTACGCTGTTATTAAATGACGAAAGCGTCAATGTAGATCAGGAAATCAGTGGGGAAGTGATCAATCAGCTCACTTACCTACCTGCTGAAAATTATTTTGGGGAAGATAGTCTGGTCTGGAACGCCAATGGTGGAGATGGCTTTGCTCCAGCGCCCGCCCAGGTATTTATCTCGGTAGCATCCGTCAATGATCCGCCGGTTGTTCAGCCCATCGCTAGTTTTACTTTATTGGCTGGTCAAAGCAGTGGGGCCGTCAGCGTGGTCATTAGTGACCAGGAAACTGCTGCGGAAGAGCTTTCCTTATCCGTCATGTCGGGTAATGAAAGTATTATTCCAACAGCACAAATCAACCTGGGCGGTAGCGGAGCCAATCGTACACTTACCTTAAGCGCCCTGCCCGATACCCAAGAAGAGGTAGTCATTACCTTATTGGCATCGGACGGGGAAACCCAATCGCAGCAGTCATTTACTGTATCGGTAGTGCCTTATCTCATCAGCTTTGACGTAGAAAGCACACTGGATGCCTGTATTGACAATGAAGAAACCCTTGAGGTGAACATAGAAGGTGGAGAAGCTCCCTACACGTTTAATGCCGATTGCGACCAGGAAAATTGCCAGCTTGAATTTAGCAATGGCAGTATTTTACTTAATCCCTCCGTTTCCACAACCTATTACCTGAGCCTAACAGATGCTAATGGGGTCATTAGCAATGTAGACACCCTGGTGGTTACTGTAAATGACTGCACTAATATTGATCTTGAAATCCCAACGGCCTTTACCCCTGATGGAGATCAGGTCAATGATGTTTGGGAGATAGAAAATATCCAATTTGCCACCAATGTAAACGTTCAGGTGTATGACCGCTACGGTGCAGAGGTTTTTAGCTCTGAGGGCTATCCACAGGCGTGGGATGGTACTTATGAGAATGCCATGCTACCCGTAGGAACTTATTATTACGTGATCCATGCGGACGGGGGCTTACAATCTTACAAAGGATCAGTCACCTTACTTAGATAATATACTGAGGATGAAAAAGTATTTACCATATCAATTTTTCTTATTACTGGCCTTGATGCTCGGCCTATCCTACCAGGGTATGGCACAACAGTCATTTCGTTTTAGCCAGTTTTTTCAGAATGCAGTCACTTTCAACCCCGCTGTATCAGGGACTGAGGAATTTGTAGACCTGAAGATCGGTTACCGTCAGCATGCCTCCGGGCTAAATGATGCGCCCCAGACTTTCTTTGTAAGTGCCCATGCGCCACTCTCCAAGAAAGAGAAGCAATATAACTTTCAGAATAACTCACTACGTATTAGTGATCCTAGTATGTATGATAACCTAAGCAACATACAAAGCCTGAAAAGGCGTGTGTCCCACGGTGTTGGGGGCTACATCGTCAATGATACCCAAGGCATATTTTCGCAGACGAATGGGGTGCTTACCTATGCTCTGCACTATAGTTTGGGCAATTCCTTTCTTTCCTTTGGGGTAGGTGGCGGCGTAAATAGCCGTGCACTGGATCTGAATGGCGTTACTGTCGGAAACAATGAAGTGCCTGATGCCACTTATCAGGCTTATTTGGCACAACAAGGTAGAATCACTAACCTGGATGTAAATGCCGGGCTCTTTTTCCACAACGAAAATTTCTACATTGGTTATTCCGCAAAAAGGCTTTTGCAAAATGAATTGTTTGCCAATGTCAGTGAAATCAGTGCTGCTGAAGAAATTGAACACTACGGCCTTTTAGGCGTACGTTTGCATGTGAGCAATACACTTTTGATCACGCCCGGGGCGTTTGTAAAGTATACTGCCAGTGGCGCTATGCTCTATGATATCAATGTGCGGGTAAAATATGATGAACTGCTATGGTTAGGCGCTTCTTATAGAAACACTGAAACCGTTATCGCGATGGCGGGACTGAGTATTAGTAACCTAGTCAACCTTGGCTACTCATACGATCTGGGGATTGGCGATATCAATGACTTTAGGTCGGGCGTACATGAGATTGGGCTTGGGTTTATGTTATTTAACAAGAAAGAAACCGCTCCCTATATGTGGTAAAATGAAATTTTTCCAATTATGAACAAGCTAATATTTACAATATGCTTTGTACTGCTTACTTCTTTGGTTGGCTTAAAAGTACACGCACAAGCCCAAAAAATGTATTTTGAGGAATCCAAACTTCTTTCGGATACCTTGAACTCCAATGCGGAAGAAAGCCTACCTATCTACTCAGAGGCAGATAGCACTTTGTTTTTTGTCAGGACACTATATGCCCAGAATACCGGCGGCATGCTCTCGGGACAGGATATTTGGTATTCTAAAAAGGACACCGCAGGTCAATGGATTACTCCCAAAAATGATTTGGCCAACCTCAACAACAAAGGCAACAATGCTATTGTAGGCATCAGCAATACCGGACAAACTGTTTACCTACTCAATGACTATGATGCGGAAGACCAACAAGCGGGATTATCCCTCTCTTTTAGTAGGGAGCAAAACTGGCGTGAACCCAGTAAAATCAGTATTCCCAAACTTAACGATAAGCAAGGAAATTATTATAGCCTTTATGTACATCCTACTGAGGATATCGTGTTGATTTCCGCGCAACTGGAAAATTCCATCGGCCAGGAAGATTTATATGTAAGTACCAAAGACCCCTTCACCAACAAATGGTCTGAACCTGTTCATCTGGGGCCAAGTATCAACACAGGGGGCTTTGAAATTTCCCCCTACCTGACTGCGGATAAAAAGTCGCTCTTCTTTTCCAGCAATGGCCATCCTGGCTACGGCAATGCAGATATTTTTGTGGCCCATCGGATAGACACTTCATGGACCAACTGGACCAAACCTGAGAACCTGGGTGATCAGATCAACTCCATCGGTTTTGATGCTTATTTCACTGCCAAGCAAGACAACGAAGTTTTTTTTGTGAGCAACCGGGGTGGCGCTTCTTCTGATATTTATACCTCCCGGATCGTGACAGAAGAAGAAAGGCAAAGACAACTTGCGCAAAGGGTGGAAGGGGGTGGAATGGGAGTGCCCATGCTTAATCAAGATGGTGCTGGCCAGTTGGATGACGAAACCCAGGCATTGATCAACGAAACCCGGGCGTTGCTGGATGAATTCAACCGCATGAAAACCGGGGAAGCACCTGCTAACCAACCATCTCAACCTTCCACTCCGGTGGGAAGCACTTTTGCCCCCCAGGAAATGCTTTTTCAGTTAAATTCTGCTGAAATACAAAATACCTTCACCGCGACACTGAATAATGTAGTGAAAACCCTTCAGCAAAACCCCCGCCTGAAAGTGGAGGTTGTAGGCCATGCTGACGATACCGGAGGCAAGGATTACAATCTTAAGCTTTCTATTGACCGTGCCATTGAGGTAAAACAATTTCTGGTGAAAAATGGCATCAGTGAACGAAGGATCATCACCTACGGAAAAGGCTCTACCCAGCCCCTCACCAACAATCAAAGCCCGGAAGCCCAACAGAAGAACAGAAGGGTCGTGATCAGTTTTATTTAATAAACATTGTCCTGCTTCTTCAAAGGGAAATAAGCACCGATAGAATACATCAATATCACTGGTGATTGTTCAATATCTTCAGGCCAAGCGGGCCCTTTTGACAAGGGTGCTCCCAGCCCCAATTGAGCAGTAAACCATTTTTTGCTGCGGTATACGAAGGTGCCTCCCATCACATTTTGGGTAAATGATGTGCCTACGCCTTGGTTCCAGTAAGTTAAAGAAATCATTGAACTACGGATATCTGGTTTCAGATGTATATTGAAAGCCCCCCCAAAACCAACCAAGCCCGCCCCCACCTGAATACCAAGTCGCTTGGATAGT
>JBBSOG010000374.1:0-6251 GCA_038259985.1 Cytophagales bacterium | reverse complement strand
GGCGGTACCTTGTAGCAGTATACTCAGGTTGAAGCCTTTGTAACCAGCGCCCAGGTTTATCCCATAATTATATTTAGGAATCTGGCTACCCAGTACTTCACGGTCATAAGTAGCATCTACTTGTCCGTCAGGCACACCATCCGGGCCACTGATATCTTTATAGCGGATATCGCCGGGATTGGGCGTAGTATTGATCGCCGATTGATCAGGGTAGCTATTAATATCTTCTTGGTCAAGAAACAAACCGTCGGCCACATAGCCATAATAAAGGTCAACAGGCTCTCCGATAAACAGGTTACTTCCATTTCCGATACTACCATTGGGTTGTACAATATTGCCTACCCCCAGGTCCAGCATTTGATTGTTCAGGATGGTCAGGTTGGAGGAAATGTTGTAGGTAAATTCCCCAACGCTATGCTGATGCCCCAGGGTGAATTCAAAACCTTTGTTCTCCAAGCGGCCGGAATTCTGTACACCCACGCCAAAACCTAAAGTACCGGATACACTACTGCCGGGAGAAAGCAGGATGTTGTAAGTTTCACGGTCAAAATAGGTGGCGCTAAAGTTGATTTGGTTATTAAGAAAGCTACTTTCCAATCCTATATCTAACGATTCCGTGGTTTCCCAGGTCAGGTTAGAGTCGGTGACATTGACGCGGGCTACCCCTGTACTTATGCTATTTCCGAAGGGATAGTTAAACCCGGTTTCCAGGATATTTTGATAAGGATAAACCCCGCCACTATTTTCATTCACCGTTTGGTTACCCAATCTTCCCCAGGAAGCCTTGAGTTTGAGTTCGTTGAGCCAGCTTGCAGATTCGTTGAGGAAATTTTCTTCAGAGATACGCCAGCCCACCGCTACCGAAGGGAAAGTCGCATACTTTTGGGAAGGTGGGAAACGGGAGGAGCCATCATGCCTTACCACGCCTTCTGCTAAATATTTATTCCTAAAACTATAGCGTAAACGAGCCAGATAGGAGTCCAAAGCCCACTCTTCTGCCCTGCCGCTGTTTTGCATGCCCTCCGCTGAGCCAACATCCAGGACAGTAACATCATTGTTAGGGAAGCCTTGCCTAAAAGCAGTACTTTGTTCCATTAGCTGCGTCTCAAAAGTATGTCCTACCAAGAGGGTGACCTCATGATCACCTATTATCTTATTGTAGGTGAGGAGTTGCTGGAGCGTTCGGTAATAGCGCCCCATGTTGTTGGTATTAAGGGTAGCCGGGCCTAATGTATTGTTATCGGTGATCCTTTGCGAAGCGGAAAAACGTTCCCACTCACTGTTATAATACGTGTACCCACCAATCAATGAAAATTTAAGATCGGTAAAGATGTCCCAGTCCAATTGCATGTTCAGGAAAAGGTCGGTGCTTTTTTGTTGGTAAAAAGACTCGCTGGCCAGGAAAGAAGCAGGCGTTCCACTCTGCTCAAAACCACCACCCCAGTCACCATTAGAAAGCTTGATTGGGTAAATAGCAGGATAACGCACTGCCTGACCAATAATACCCAGCATACTGTTGGCATTCCCTAAAGTGGCCGGACCACTGGGCTGCGCATCATAAACCTGCACCCCAGCCAGACGGGAAGTGAGCTTAAGCTTCTTACTGATTTCCGAAACTACATTCAGGCGCAGGTTGTAACGGTTGTAATTGTTTTCTTCAATAATTCCGTTCTGGTACAAATAACCCAGGGAAAGCAAATAATTGGAAGCCCCCACTCCATTAGAAATGGTAATGTTATGGCCAGTTTGCGCGGAACTTTTCTTAAGTACGGTATTGATGAAGTCGCTATTCGGATAATTGTCCGGGTCACTGCCGTTTCTGAAAAGCTCAATTTCTTCTTCGGAATAGGCAGGGGGAAGATTATCATTAGCATTGGACTCGTTGAGCAGTTCAGCGTATTCCCAGGAATTGACATACTCAGGAAATTCAGTAGGCACCTGCATGCCTACATAACCATTATAAGATACCTGTAATTCATCGGATTTGGCCGTTTTAGTAGTAACCAGTACTACCCCATTGGCGGCCCTTGCTCCATAGATGGCCGCAGAAGAGGCATCTTTAAGTACCGAAATATTTTCCACAACATTAGGATCAATGTCATTGAAAGACTCGGTAGGAATACCATCTACCAAGATCAGCGGGGCGTTAGAAGAGTTGATTGAGCTTACGCCCCTGATTTGTATGTTACCCCCTTGGTTCCCCGGCTGGCCTGAACGTTGCGTCACTGTTACTCCTGGCATCTGACCGGTAAGGGCTTGCCTGAGCTGGGGCACAGCCCGATCATTTACTGCCTGGCTGCTAATTTGGGATACCGAACCAACCAATTTTGATTTTTCCTGCGTGCCGTAACCTACGACCACAATCTCATCAAGCTGCTGCAAATCAGGGCTTAAGGCTACATCAATCACTGACTGATTGCCTATTGGAATTTCTTCTTTTAGATACCCTACTGATGAAAAAATAAGTACGGCATCGTCAGGAACTTCCAGGCGGTAAGCACCATCAATACCTGTTACTGTTCCAAAGGATGTTCCTTTTACTATGATATTCACCCCTGGAATGGCTTCACCATTACTCAAATCTGTGACAGTCCCGTTGACGTTTTTTTCTACATCTTTGAGCGATAATGCCGTCAATACATCCATTCGGATAAATGGTATTTTTTGCCTGTTGGCTTCAGAGTTTTTCCATCTGTTATTTAAAATCTGCTTGTTTATTTTTTTAAGGTTTTTTGTCTCTGAAATAAATATGGTTCCCTCCTTAATTTTCTCATATCTCAGTCCTACTTTAGGCAAGAGCCTGTCCAAAGCTTGTTCAATCGTCTCATTTTTATCAGTTTCTTCCGGTGGTTTTTTTCCTTCTATTATTTTGCTGGCATAGCTGAACTTTACCTGATACTTTTTTTCAAGCTTACTAATAACTGATTCCAGGGAAACCTGCTGTTCCTGCGATGGCAGATGAAAGGGGGTGATGTCATCAGCCATCAGGGCTATATCCTGTGCCACACCTGACGTCAAAATGCTAAGCATATAGCAAATCGTCAGTGAGAGTTGAAGTAAAATTCTTTTTTTCATAGGTTGATTATTTTATTGAATAGTATTTTAAAATTTGGATGATTAATGGTTAATCCAGCTTTTCAAACTTGACTACTTTTCCTTCTGTGTTAATACTGAGATTAAAAGATCGGGCAATTAAAGGGAATAGCATTTCTACATCTTTGCTATGCATTCTAGCTGTAAATTTCTCTTGGGCAATACTTTCCGAGGGAAAATGTAGCTGGTAACCATATGCATCTTTGAGTTGAGTAGCGATATCGCTGAGGCTCATCTTGTGGAAGATGAGCTCTTTTTCCTTCCAACTACTCCATTGACTTACCACTTTCAGGTTTTTTTCATAAGTACGGGAGTCACCTTGGATGGCGAAGCGCTCTCCCGGCTTCATTTGAATAGGGGCTTCATCTTCAATTCTGAGGGCAATACTACCCTCCGTCAGGACTACATTGGTCTTTTCTTTGCGGTCTGAAACATTAAATGCTGTTCCCAGTACCTCTATATTCAGTTTACTCGTATTGACTGTAAATTTTACAAAGGAGTCATTTTCCAAGGCTTGGTACTTTTTTACTTCAAAAAAGCCTTCTCCCTTAAGCCAAACTTCACGCTCAACCCCTTCATCCCAGTGATTAGGGTAAGTAAGACTTGAGTTTCCGTTGAGCGTAACCAACGAACTATCGGGAAGATAAATATCCCTAATTTCACCATAGGAAGTACTTACAGTTTTCAGATCGGATGCCCAGGTCCGCAGCCCTAACCATGCCCCTATAGCCAAAATGATCGTAACGGATGCGGCTAACCAGAGTGGGGAATATGATTTTTTACTAAGCCGGACAATATTATTTCTTGCGAATAGCTCTTGCTGAATCTGTTGCCACACTTTCTTTTCCTGAAAGTTTGAGGGAAACTGCTCATCAAAATTTAGTGATTGTACTAATTTTGCCGCCTGTAGCATGGTTTCTTCCTTATCAGGATGTTTCGCTATAAAGCTGTTCCAGAAGATATTGGACGCTTCATCTTCGGAAAGCACCCACTGTTGAAATGAGTCATCTGCAACAAAATCTTCTATCTTTTGGTAATCAGGCATGGGAAACTCTTAGTGTATATTACTATAGAGCACAATCCATGATTTTTTACGAGCAAAAAATTTACTTTTTTTTGAAAATTTAAATATTAATCAAATTTGATGATTCTTATTACAGGATAATCAAATTATTTGGTAAATTTTTATCAATTTCAAATGGTCATTTTGAAGAAAATATAGAGAAGAAGGGCAGTACTAAACAATATTACCTTTTTTTCAGGCATGAATGCGCGCAACCGTTTGATGCCATTGAATACTAAATCGTAGGCTACCTTAGTATCACAATTCATAATTGTGCTGATTTCCGAATAGCTTAATTTATCGTAGAATTTTAGAAAAATTACCTCTCTTTGCTTATCAGATAACTTTTTTATCGCTTCACTCAAAATTTGAGCCTGGCGGTCAGTACGTTCAGCATTTAAAATTTCTTCTTCCCTGGATATATCCACCATAAACTGCTGCGTGTGCATGTCTATGTAGGTAGAGGAGGTATGCTGTTTGAGGTTTTTTAACAACTTTCGTCGGAATGATTTATAAAGATAGGGCTTGATGGAGTGTATGGCGCTTAAATTTTGACGGGACTGCCAAAGCTCTACAAACAACTGTTGAACACATTCCTCTACTAAAATAGTATGTGTAGTAAACTTCTTGCCATAGTTATAAAGGGCAGGGAAAAAATTGGAATATATAACAGCAAAAGCCCGATGATTTCCATCGCGGAATTCATCCCAAAGCGTATGATCATCAATAAGCTCCTGTTTGCTTGGCATATATTCTCAATTTACCAGTCATTTTACTAAAAGGCTTGTAAAATATCAATGAGTATTATATTTATATTTATCAACTTCGCAATAAAGCGCGCCTGGCTTGAGCAATTGAATTTTTACAAAAATTTGATGAAAACAGTAAACTAGCACGGGGCAAGCCTACGAAGCATTAGATTAATTTCAGTGTATAATAGTATTGCGGGTACCGTCTCAGCAGGTTCTCTCAAAGAGAAACCTGCATTGAATAATCTCAAGGTTCCTGACGGAGCTACTGCTTGGAGACATCTTAATTTTAAAGATAAGTCTGCCAAGGCCAAAAAAATCCAGCCCAGCGATTTCAGGGATATGACTGACCAGACTATTGGAATATAGTGGCCTTGGTAGGATTTACTTAAAAATGATCGTAAAACAAGTGCCTTTATTGAGGGTGCTTTCTACTGATATTTTGGCGCCATGTGCGTGCACGATATTTTGTGTTGAGGTAAGCCCCAGCCCCATGCCCCCTTTCTTTCCGGTATGAAAAGCGTCAAAAAGTTTTCCTATTTGCTCAGGTTCTATTCCGGGCCCATTATCACAAATCAGCACCATTTGACTTTTTCCTAACTTTTGGGTTTTGAGCGTGACTACCCCTTTTTTAGGTTCTACCGCTTCAATGGCGTTATTGACAATATTCAAAAATGCCAGGCTCAGTTTCTCCAAGTCTAGGGGAAGCTCAACCAACTCCTGGTCTAAATGCCTGACTACTTTGATTTCCTGTAATTTCAGGCGGTCATCGGCTAACCTTAGGGTGTTTTCCAAGACAGTGTTCAAGGACTCAGCTTTCAGGTCAAGGGTAGAGGGCTTGGAGGATTCCAACATCTCGGTGATGAGCTGATTAATACGCTTAGTGTTTCTTTTGATGATTTCCAGGTAGATGTTCATCGTGTCATCTTCTTCATCGTCAAAAGAAAACTGCTCCAGTGCCAGGTTAATATTCGTCAGTGGATTGCGCACTTCATGGGCAATGCTGCGGGCAATATTTCCAGTCATCATCAACTTTTCCAGTTGAATTAACTCCAGTTGTACTTTCTTCTTTTCGGTAATGTCCTCAATAATGCCTTGAAAACCCTGCTCCTTGCGGTCACGCTCAAAGAGTTGGGTAACCGAGACATTACAAAAGATTTCTTTGCCTTTTTTGTTCTTCAACAATACTTCCATATCCCGCACATGTCTATCCGCCAAAATTTGCGCTTTGAAAGACTTATAATCACCCTCCTTTACAAACAAATCCTTAAGCCGGGAATGTAGTAGTTCCTCCTGATCATAGGCAAACAGGGTGAGCATAGCCGGGTTGGCTTCTACAATGAGTT
>JBBSOG010000373.1:0-6263 GCA_038259985.1 Cytophagales bacterium | reverse complement strand
AGCCGCAGATGAACGCGGATTTCGCGGATAAGATTTTTGATTTAATCTGCGTCATCTGCGTTGATCTGCGGATAAATTTCTTCCAAAAAGTTTAGTCCAAATCTACTTGTTACCTTTGAGAATAGCTTTGTATTTTTCCTGATCATTGAGTACTTCTACTGCGGCTTGCAAAACAGCATCATCATCAAAAGAAGCTTCAATCTTACCATCGTTCAGATAGTAGCGTGATACAATTTCCTCTTCCAACAACTCTTTAATTTGATCTTTAAAGTTTTGCAAATCCTGGTCTTTATTATGCTGAACTTTCTTACGTAGGGACGCAATCTGCGTCTCTATCTCCTGATAATACTTCTCATCTTTGGCACTTTCTATGAGTTCATCTATTGTTTGCTCCACTTCAGTAGTATAATCGTAATCTTTACCTTTCAGATAGGAAACGAACTGTGCATACTCTTCTTCACTTAGCTGAAACTCTTTGGCGTTTTCTATTTTTGGATGCTTGTAATGGTATTCCGTAGCAAAATCAAACAAGAGGTTTTTAGTGTACAAGCTGATTGCAATAGGGGTAAGTCTATCTTGTTTTACTTCAATATCTGGATTAATTCCACCACCATCATATACAACACGTCCGTTCTTAGTTTCAAATGCTGTCTTTAATGAATCAGCAATTTTTCCCACGCTTCCATCATCGTTGCGATGACTGTAGTCAATAGCTTGGATGCATCGGCCACTCGGCGTATAATATTTAGCAGTGGTTACCTTAAGTTGAGAGTTATAGGTAAGTGGACGGGTAGCTTGTACCAATCCTTTTCCAAATGTTCTTTCCCCTACCAATACCCCACGGTCATAATCTTGGATAACACCTGAGACAATCTCAGCAGCTGAAGCACTTCTGCTGCTGGTGAGCACCGCTACCGGGATATCAGTGTCTACTGAATTATTAATAGCGCTATATGTTTTGTTCCAGTCCGTCACTTTTCCTTTCGTACTTACTACTTCAGCTCCCTTAGGAATAAAGGCGTTAGAAACATTCACTGACTCACTAAGTAGCCCACCGGGATTATCCCTTAGGTCAAACACCAGTTTCTCTGCGCCGTCAGCTTTAAGTTTTTTGATGGCATTTTCAACTTCTCTTCCTGCCCCCGTGGTAAAATTGCTGAGTTTGATATACCCTATTTTATCAGTGACCATGCCATAATAAGGAACGTTATCTACCGTGATTTTCTCTCGCTTAATCATTACGTCAATATCGTCATCGGTTCCATAGCGTTTTACCACGACATTGAGGTTAGTATTAGCTTGACCTTTAAGTAACTTGCTGATGTCCTCTACTGATTTCTCTTCCACATCAATACCATCTATTGAAAGGATTTCGTCACCTATTTTAAGCCCGCCTTTTTCTGCTGGAAAACCTTTGTAGGGCATCAATACCATATTCTTGCCATTCCTTTTGCCAATGATAGCGCCAATTCCACCATATTGTCCGGTAGTCATTGTCCGGTAATCCTCTATATCATCTTCGGGAATATAATTAGTATAAGGGTCCAGAGATCTCAGCATAGCGTCGATACCGGTTTTAATCAAACTATTAGGATTGACCTCATCTACATAGTATGTATTAACTTCTTTAAAAAGCGTAGCAAAAATGTCCAGGTTTTTAGCAATAGCAAAATAATTGTCACCCGGGCCTCTGAAGGCTAGTGTTCCTACTACAGCGACGGTCATCGCAACTAGGGAAAGTCTTCCCACTTTTTTAGCACTCATAAGCAAAGGAATTTTCTTGATGGTTTGTCTCTTACTTTTTTAAACGATACAGCGAAGCAACTATTTTAGTTTCAATGCGCTGATATGCATATTTCTCTCTAGCAATATAAATATACCCTAGCAAAAAGTGAACATCTCCTGGCTGCTTGTAAGTAATTAACTGTTTATGTTGACGATAAGCTTCGCGCATCCGCCGCTTCAAAAGGTTGCGGTCTACGGCTTTTTTGAAATGTCTTCGGGGAACGGTAAATAATACCTGATGATGATCTATGCCTTCTACAGGCAAATAAATCAGGCGGATGGGATACTGCGTATGGGCTTTACCCTCTTTGAATAAGCTTTCTATTAGCTTTTTGCTATTGAGCCTTTCATGCTTAGGTAAAGTGTGACGCAATTAAGCGAAAATTTAAACGGAGGAAAAAAAGAAGGCAAAATCCAAAAATTAGAAGCGTAGCTAAAAAAAGTGATAGTAAGGTTGACAAAAAAAAAGAAGCTGCCAACCTTGGTCAGCTTCTTTTCTTAACCCTTGTGCTTTTTTTCGCTGGATACCGAAAGCTTCTTTCTTCCTTTAGCCCTTCTCCGAGCTAATACAGCGCGTCCATTAGCGGATGCAGATCTTGAGCGGAACCCGTGTTTATTCGTTCTTTTTTTACGCGAAGGTTGAAAAGTTCTCTTCATAATTCGTCAATTTTTAGGGGTGCAAATATACTCGCTTTGTTTTTGAATTTCAAACTTTTGTGGCTTTAAAAACAGAGTTAAATATTCTCATTTCTTCAAAATTATAATTTTAACGATACAAAGGGCGATAATATGCCCGAAGTTATATTCTGTATCGCCTAGGATTTTATAACTTGCGCCACTTTATGAATATGTAAGTGACTATGAAATTACTCAAATTTGGAGGTACATCCGTTGGCTCTGCTGAAAGTATAAAAATCGTTGCTGATATCGTAGCAGCTTACCATCGCGATCAGGTTAGGTGTGCTGTTGTGGTATCGGCCATGAGTGGCGTAACGGATAGATTGATCATGATTAGCGAAAAGGCTGCCAGCGGTGACGATAGCTACCTGATTTTACTGAAGGAACTGGAAAAACACCATTTTGACACTGCACGTATCTTAATCAATGTGCAAGCACAGAGCAGGGTTTTTGCTTTTTTGAAAACACTTATTAACGAGTTGGATGATTTGCTACACGGGGCTTTTCTACTCAGGGAGCGCTCTCCCCGTACCCTTGACCTTGTTCTTAGCTTTGGTGAGCGCTTGTCTGCCTACCTGATCAGCCAGTATATGAAAGAACTTGGCATGGATGCTCAATTTCTGGATGCCCGCCAGCTTATTCGTACTGACGACAATTTCAATGCGGCTAAAGTTGATTTTGAAACTACCAATCATAATATCAACGAATATTTTAGCACGAATAAGGCCCTGCAAATTATTACAGGTTTCATTGCGGCTACTGAAGAAAACGAGACGACCACCATGGGCAGGGGTGGCTCTGATTATAGCGCTTCTATTTTTGGAGCCGGTCTGAATGCAGAAGAGGTAGAAATATGGACGGATGTTGATGGTGTGATGACTGCCGACCCTCGCCAGGTTAAAAATGCTTTCTCCCTGGATGCTATCTCATACCTTGAAGCGATGGAAATGTCTCACTTTGGTGCTAAAGTGATTTATCCTCCTACGATCCAGCCATTACTCAACCTTAATATCCCTTTGCGGATACGCAATACTTTTCACAGGGAATTTCCGGGAACCATCATTAGCAGAAACCCTTATGCAGTGACTACCCCAACACCGAGCAATGAAAAGATACTGGCTGTCAAAGGAATTTCATCTATCAAGGAAGTAGCTTTGCTTAGTTTGCAAGGCAGTGGTATGATTGGTATTCCTGGCATTTCTTCCCGGCTATTTAGTGCCTTGGCAAGGCGCAAAATTAATATCATTATCATCACGCAGGCTTCTTCCGAGCATTCCATCACCTTTGCAGTAAGTCCGACAGATGCCCGTCGCGCCCAGGAAGTGATGGATGAAGAATTTTCGGCGGAGATTGAATCCGGGAAAATTGACAAAGCTATCGTAGAAACCCACCTTTCTATCGTGGCTATTATTGGCGAAAATATGCGCCAGACCCCGGGCATTTCCGGTAAGCTGTTTAGCGCATTAGGAAGAAACGGTATTAATGTAAGAGCAATCGCCCAGGGTTCTTCCGAAATAAACCTTACTGTTGTTATTTCTCAGCGTAACCTCTCCAAAGCTCTTAACACCGTGCACGAAGCCTTCTTCCTTTCAGAAACTAAATCGCTCAATGTGTTCATGGCGGGCCTGGGCTTGATCGGCAGTACTTTGCTCAAGCAAATTGCACAGCAAGCCGACTATTTATATGACAACCGCCTACTTCGGATTAATTTTATCGGGATTATCAATAGTCGTAAGATGCTGCTTAATGAAAGTGGCATTGACCGCACACACTGGAAAGAAATTCTTGAGCAAGAAGGCAACGTCAGTGATATGGGTGTATTTATAAGGCAAATCAAAGAGCTTAACCTGCCTAACAGCGTATTTATTGACTGTACTTCCAGCGAAGATGTGATTAAGTATTATCAGGAAATATTACAGTCTGCCATTTCTATCATTACGCCCAATAAACTGGCAAATTCCGGTACTTATCAATCTTACAAGCAGCTGAAACATACCGCACTTCGCTCAGGGGTGAAGTTCTTATACGAAACCAATGTAGGCGCTGGCTTGCCTGTTATCCGGGTGCTCCAGGATTTAAAAGACAGCGGTGATAAAATTTTTAAAGTAGAAGGTGTACTCTCCGGTACTTTATCTTATATTTTTAATTCTTTCCAGGAAGGGCGCAAGTTTAGTGAGGTAGTCAAAGAAGCGCAGCAGAAAGGCTACACCGAGCCTGACCCACGTGAAGACTTGAATGGTATGGATGTAGCCCGCAAAATTCTCATTCTCTCCCGTGAAGTAGGTTTGTCGCTTGAGCCCGAAGATGTTCAGATTGAAAATATTCTGCCCCAAAAATGTCTGGATGCCCCTGATGTTGAAAGTTTTTTTAGGGCATTACAAGGAGTAGATCAGGATATGGAAGCTCGGCGGCAGAAAGCTGCAAATGAAGGCCGGAAATTGAGGTTTATAGCGATTCTGGAAGATCATAAAGCTTCTGTACAGCTTCAGGAAGTAGGGGAGAACCATCCGTTCTATGCACTTTCCGGAAGTGACAATATCATTTCTTACCATACAGCACGCTATAAAGAGCGTCCATTAGTGGTGAAAGGCCCGGGTGCTGGCGCCGAGGTAACCGCTGCTGGAGTATTTGCCGAGCTGATTAGTATCAGTAATTTTTTATATCAATAAACTCGAGAGCAGGCAACACATTTGCCTACCTTTTTCAATACAGATAGTATGCATGACGAACATTTTTTCTTTATATTGCGTCTATCACGTAGATACTAAAAACTAAATTATATGAACGCATACATCGTAGGAGGATACCGCACAGCAGTAGGCAAGGCCAAGAAAGGTGGTTTCCGCTTTACCCGTCCGGATGACCTTGCTGTGGCAGTTATCAAACACCTTACTACAAGTATAGAGGGGCTCGCCCCCGAAATGGTAGATGACGTTATCGTAGGCAACGCCGTTCCCGAAGCTGAGCAGGGCATGCAAATGGGCCGCCTGATTTCGTTGATGGCGCTTGGCCGTGACGTACCGGGCATGATTGTTAACCGCTATTGCGGTTCAGGCATAGAAGCCATCAATATTGCCTCCGCCCGTATACATGCTGGCATGGCCGATTGTATTATCGCCGGAGGTACTGAATCTATGTCTTTGGTTCCCATGATGGGCCATAAAACTGCCCTTAATTTCAAAATAGCGTCGGATCATCCTGAATACTATACCAGTATGGGGCTTACCGCTGAAGAAGTGGCTAAAGATTACCACATCTCCCGCGAAGACATGGATGAATTTGCTCTCCAGTCGCATATGAAAGCGATCAAAGCTATTGAAGAAGGGCGTTTTAAAGAAGAAATAGTTCCCATTACTGTCTCGGAAACTTATGTAGGTGAAGATGGCAAACCCAAACAAAGAGAGTATGTGGTAGACACTGATGAAGGTCCACGATTAGATACCACGATGGAAGCATTGGCTAACCTTAAACCTGCCTTTCGTATGGGCGGCGAAGTCACTGCTGGTAATTCTTCTCAGACTTCTGATGGGGCTGCTTTTGTGCTAGTGATGTCTGAGAAAATGGTAAAGCAACTCAATCTTAAACCTCATGCTCGTATGCTCAGCTATGCTGTTGCCGGTGTTGACCCACGCGTGATGGGTATCGGCCCGGTTCTCGCCATTCCTAAAGCGCTGGAGAAGGCAGGGCTTAAGCTTGATGACATTGACCAGATTGAACTCAACGAGGCTTTTGCTGCCCAGTCTTTAGCGGTTGTCCGTGAGTTAGGAATCGATCTCGAGAAACTGAATGTCAATGGCGGT
>JBBSOG010000372.1:0-6271 GCA_038259985.1 Cytophagales bacterium | reverse complement strand
TTTATCAAAGAACCCATGAGACAGGGTTGGGATTTGGCTTAGTGTGATGGGTGGTGTCAATAACCCAAGAAAACCCCTCGGGCACAAAGCTTATGGGCAGATACCTCATTTCCGGGGAAGCCGGATGGGCCCTTCCGATAAGACCTGCGAACCCGGCCACCAGCGCATCATGACTGATAAGGCCCGGGACCGGCACGACCTAATTATTGTGCAGGAAAAGCTAGACGGCAGCAACTGCTCAGTGGCCAAACTTAACGGTAAGATCATCGCCCTGAGCCGGGCCGGTTATACGGCCGAAACTTCACCTTATGCTTTGCCTCATCACTTTGCCGACTGGGTAGCTAAGCATGAGGCGCGCTTTGATGCCTTGCTGCATGATGGGGAACGGATAGTGGGCGAGTGGCTTATCCAGGCACATGGCACTCGCTATGAGCTTTCCCATGAGCCTTTTGTGGTGTTTGACATTATGCAAAAACACCATAGGCTTACTTATCATGATTTTTTGTTGCGTGTACTGCCACTGGGTTTCACTGTGCCTTGCCTCATCCATATTGGGCAGCCTTACAAGTTGGAGCAAGCTAAGAAAAAGATTGAAGTAAGCGGTCATGGCGCTTTGGATACGGTAGAGGGATTTGTCTATCGCTGTGAGCGGCATGGCAAGGTGGATTTCCTTTGCAAATGGGTACGGCCCGACAAAGAAGACGGCAAATACCTGTCGGAGATCAGTAGCCAGGAAGCGGTGTGGAACTATACAATAGAGGATTTGTAGTAATTCCAAGCGTTGCCAAACGCAGAGAGAAAGCGTATATTTGTTAGAAATACGGAAGCCTATGCAAGAGTTTGTAGAAAAGTATATCAATCCATTTACCGACTATGGTTTCAAGCGTCTTTTTGGAGAAGAGCCTAATAAAGATTTATTGCTGGACTTCCTGAACGAACTCCTGAGAGAAGAACAAGGGGAAATCAAGAATTTGACTTATCTCAAAAGCGAGCATTTGGGTGCGAGTGAAATAGACAGGAAAGCTATCTTTGATCTTTATTGTGAAAATGAGAAAGGGGAGAAGTTTATCGTTGAGCTACAGAAAACCAAGCAGAATTTTTTCAAGGATAGAACGATTTATTATTCCACGTTTCCTATCAGAGAGCAGGCCAAACGTGCTGACTGGACTTATGAACTGAAAGCAGTATACACTATTGCTATATTAGATTTTGTGTTTGATGAAGATAAATCTGAACCTACTAAATATCGTTACGATGTAAAGCTGACAGACACAGAGACTTGCAAGGTATTCTATAATAAACTGACTTTCATCTACCTGGAGATGCCAAAATTCAACAAGTCGGTGGATGAGCTTAACAATCGTTTTGAGAAGTGGCTATATATTTTACGGAACCTCAACCGATTGGAGCGAGTACCAGAGAAGCTGCGCGAACGTGTTTTTGAAAAGCTATTTGAAGTAGCCGAGATTGCCAAGTTCACCCCGGAGCAAGTCCGTTCTTACGAGGACAGTTTAAAGTACTACCGAGATATGAAGAACTCACTAGATACTGCTTATGAAGAAGGCAAAGAGGAAGGTAAAGAGGAAGGCAGGGAAGAAGGTAGAGAGGAGGGTAAAGAAAGAAGAGATGCGGAAATCGTATTGTTGATGCATTCTAAAGGCAAGGTCAGTAGTGAAATAGCAGAGCTGACCAATTTACAGATTGATAAAATAGAACGCATCATAAAAGATGGTAAAACTTAATAAAGTTACAGCATTACCATTAGACTTAAGCGGATCCGAGGTTGAGCCTCGACTGAGAGTTGATTCGAGTCTTGACCACGGGTGCGGACGGGGCTAACGTAAAGGTGGCCACATACATCAAGTATAGATAGACTTCCTCATTCCACCGACGCTACCAAGCCTTGCACCACGCCCGGCCCCAGTTCCAGCCAGTCCTGTACCGATCTTCTTCCGTTAAGCTTTTCTACTTTTTCTACCTTGAGTTCCATCAGGTAGGCCGGAACTTTTTGCTCTGCCCAAAGTGCCTGGTTTACCGTCATCCTGCCTGGCTGTCCGGCGCCGGGCTGCCGGGCGGTGGTGGTGGCTTGCATCTCCCGTAAACCTTCCACCGCTTTAAAAGAAGTGTGCGCCGACATGTATTCCCATAACTTATGACCTGGAGGAACGTCTGGTCCCTGCACATAATCTACCGCTTCGGTGTTGTGCATAGAGAGAAACATATCAATTTTATGGCCTTGCAAAAGCCAGTTGACAATCGCTGTCTTTTGCGCATAAATCTCTGGCATCTCCTCCGGCTTTACTAAATCCCAGTTGCGGTTGAGGTCGTGCCCGAATTTGTTGAAGCGCACCCCGCCACGGGCTACGCCATCCGGGTCGGCCATGGGCATCACCTGAAATACAAACTGATCATGCAAAGCCTTACCTTCAGCGGAATCCAGCAAGTATTTGAGCGCGCCTTCCATCACCCAGGAGGTGCCAGACTCCCAGGAATGCTGCCGGGCCATCAGCCAGATCACTTTTTTCTGTTCCAGTGGAAGATCAGGATTAGTAATCGCAAGCAGGTAAAGTGGCTTTCCGTCGGCACTTTCTCCAATACTTCGCTTGCTCATGTGGGGGTCATCCCCGTAGCCTGCTAATAAGTGGTCCAGCCGTGCGGTGGTATAGGGGGGCTGATGGGCTATCCACAGCTTGTTTTGCTCAGGTTTCAGCTTTAGCCTTAGCTCTGTCTTTTCTTCGTTCCATTCCACTTCATCATCTCCCAGGTGGCGCCATTTTTCTTGGTCATAACTGAAGACCGGGCGCGTTTCAGCAGTAATGGCATGCGCCCCGGATTTATAATTGTATTCCCCCAGCAGTTTGGTCAGGTCAATGGTCAGGTTTTGGCCTTGGCCACCGTCTATCCGAAAGTAGTACCAACTGGCCTGCCGGTTACGGTCATCCCAGTCCGACTCACCGGCCACAGCGCATTCCCAATGGTTGAGGGCTATCTGCTGCACTTCCCCCAGGTTGCCCGCTTCAAAGTCGGTGTGGATGCTTACCTCTTGCCGGTTTTCTACTTTCTGCTGCTCTGATGCTGGTTGACAGGAAGAAATGGCCAACAATACGCACAAAGATAAGTAGAGGGTTGAATGAAGTTTCATCATGGCTAGTGGTATTAGTCAGTAAACTGGGTTTCAATATAATAGGATAAACATCTTTTTCCAGCTTGTTTACCCGGAAGATGATAAAGTGCTAACAAAATAGTAAATTAAATGGAAGACAAAATTAGTTTACGATATGCAGGCTTCTTCATCCGTATTAAGTAAAACACAAATCAGGCAGTTCATCCTCGATGGATTTGTCCGGCTGGACAATGTTTTTTCTCAAAGATTAGCAGAAGAAGGTCGGGCTATTTTATGGGGCGACATGGACGCTGACCCCAATGATCCGTCTACCTGGACACAGCCGGTAGTGCGTTTAGGCGATTATGCTCAGGCGCCTTTTCGTCAGGCAGTCAATATGCCGGTATTGCATATGGCCTTTGATCAGTTGGTAGGCAAAGGGCACTGGCTTCCCCGCAACAGTTTGGGGTCTTTTCCGGTACGTTTTCCCAGTGAAGATGATCCGGGGGATGCTGGCTGGCATGTGGACGTCAGTTTCCCCGGTGAAGATCCCCACGATTATTTATCCTGGAGGGTAAATGTTAGGTCACGGGGCAGGGCATTGCTGATGTTATTTCTCTTCTCCGATGTGGGTGAAGAGGATGCCCCAACGCGTATCCGTGTGGGTTCTCACCTAGCAGTGGCCGGGCTGTTAGAATCTTACGGAGAGAAAGGCTTAGCTTTTATGGAGCTTGCTCAGAAGTTGAAGGTAACCGAAGAATGTCCACAAGTGTTGGCGACCGGAGAAGCCGGTACTGTCTATCTCTGCCACCCCTTCCTGGTGCATGCTGCGCAGGGGCATCATGGCAATGAACCTCGTTTTATGGCGCAGCCCCCGCTTCTTCCGGTTGAAGAGTTTCAGCTTCATCGGGAGGAGATTGATTATTCTCCGGTAGAAAGGGGCATACGGCTAGGAGTGGGCTTGGAGACTGTACAGGATTAGATGTAATTGATACCAGGGAAAAAGCCTCGTTAATGGCAAATCAAAAATTATTTGACCTATGATTAATCTACAGGACTTTATTGTTGAGAGTAAGTTATTCAAAACATTCAAAATAGAAGAACTTTTGTTAGTGGAATACAAGTGCCTGGTTCAAGACGATCAATCCGATATCTGGGCACATAATAATTACTTTGCCTATGTGCTGGGAGGGGAAAAGAAGTGGAAAACACAGAAGGATGAATATCTGGTGTCTTCGGGAGAGGCTTTGTTTATTAAGAAAGGCGCCCACTCGGTTTATCAGTATTTTGATGAGCCTTTCCTGGTACTGTTTATATTTATACCCGACAGTTTCATTCAGGAGGTGCTTTCCAAACATCATGGCATGCTTCATAAACGGGAAGAAATATCAGAAGAAGATGACAGCGTGATACCCGTAACGGTAAACGGAGTGCTGGAATCATTTTTCCATTCTTTACTTTCCTACTTTGCCCAGTCTAAGCCCCCTTATCAAGAATTGCTCAGGTTGAAAATGGAAGAACTGACCCTGAACATCCTTTCCCAGCCGGACAATGCGATGCTAAAGCAGTATTTTGTCCAACTGGGACAACGACAAAAGGTAAACCTGGTGAAGACCATGAACACCCATTTTCAGTACCCTTTTTCTATTCAGGATTACGCCCGTTTATGTGCCCGCAGCCTTTCTACCTTCCGAAGGGATTTCAAAGAGACTTTTCACACTACCCCCGCCCGGTGGTTGATGCAAAAGCGCCTGGAGTATAGCCGCTTTCTGCTGGAGTCTTCCGACAAAAGTATGCTTGAGGTAATGGATGAAAGCGGTTTTAAAAACCGTTCTCATTTTATCAAGGCGTTCAAAGATGCTTTTGGTGCTTCTCCTCAGCGTTTCCGGCTAAAGCAATTGGCTTAAGCCTGCATTCTGACTTGCTCAGCAACAAATCTGACTTGCTCAGCAAACGCTCATTCAGTCTGCCATCCCATATTTGTATATCACCAAAATGATATACTTATGGATACAAAGAGAAAGTCACGGCAGAAATTGTATGCTAAGCCAATATGCCCGGAATACTTACTTTTGGTCATTTCCTTAGCCTTTCTGAGTTGCCAGACGCAGGAAGATACGGTCCCTTTGAAAGAAGAGGTGAGCAACGAACTGATCATTGACTGGAACCGGCTTACTTATCAGGTAGCTGATGCGCATGATCAGTTTTATACGTTCATAGGCGCGAGGACATTGTCTATGGTACACCTGGCGATGCATGATGCGCTCAATGCCATCACACCACAGTACGAGCAGTACGCTTATCAGGAAAGAAATCCCGAAACAGAACCCATTGCCGCGGCCTCGCAGGCTGCTTATGAAGTACTAATAGACGCCTATCCTGATCGGAAAGATACGATAAGCACTGTGCTTGAAAAGTGGTTGATGAAGGTGAACGAAGGCGAGGCCAAAGAAGAAGGGCTGAAACTCGGTAAATTGTCTGCCCTGGCGATCATAGACATGAGGGAAGGGGATGGGCATCAAAAACAAGGGAATTATACACCCATGACCAAACCCGGCAATTATCAATACACCCCTGGCTGGGACGGATGGGTGCTGAAACCGGATTTTGACTTTGCCAAGCCTTTTGCGATGGATACCGTTACCCAATTCAGATCACCGGAGCCACCAGCATTAACGAGTGAAACCTATACGAAGTCTTTTCAGGAAGTGAAGGCTTTTGGAAAGAAAGGGAGTGAAGTGAGAACTGAAGATGAAACGCATTACGCGCACTGGTGGGCGGAGTTTGCCGAACACGGATGGAACAGGATTGGAAGAATCACCGCACGTGAGAAGCAGCTTCCTTTGAGGGAAACGGCCCGTATGTTTGCCCTGATCAATATGGATATCTATGATATTTACCTGGCTTCGCTGGAAAGCAAGTATTTTTATGATACCTGGAGGCCGTATACCGCCATCAGAAATGCGGAAACGGATGATAATCCTCAGACGGAAGCAGATCCCGCTTGGGAACCGGAGATGCTGACACCGCCCTGGCCTGAGTATCCGTCAGCGCATGCCTCAGTAGCCGCAGGAGGCGCTGAGATACTCACGCATGTGTATGGCAGTCCTGAAATTTCATTTGAGATGGAATCTACCTCTGCCATGCCCGGGGCTAAAGTCAGGGCTT
>JBBSOG010000371.1:0-6280 GCA_038259985.1 Cytophagales bacterium | reverse complement strand
TGGATGAGATTAAATATTATTTAAGTTAAGTGACAACAAATTCATATGAATCTGCAAAGGTTGTTACAACGTAAAGTACCGTAATAATAATAGGAAACATCCGTTGGGAAGGCAATACAGTATATGATGATGAAAAACTTAGTCAAGTATTAGATTTAAAGCCAGGTGATGTGTATGATAAAGAGATTTTAAAATCCCATCTTTATTTTAATCCTGATCTTGATGATGTATCCTCTCTTTACATGGATAATGGTTATTTGTTTTTCAGTATCAATGTAAATGAGAATCAAGTGGGGTCTGGTGTTACTGACCTCGTAATTGATATCTACGAAGGGGAACGAATTAAGACAGATAACATCATCATCAAAGGCAATCAATCAGTGAATAAAGAGAAGATTCTGAACTTATTAGCCATCAAATCAGGTGATTGGTTTAATCGTGCTGAGCTTATCGCTTCGCAAAAAGCCATTGCTGAGATGGGCTATTTTGATCCTGAAAAAGTTAATATTTACCCTATCCCTGACCTTGAGAAAGGCACAGTAGACATTGAGTTCACTGTAACAGAAATCAACCCAAAAAATTAACAGTATTGATGGACGAACTTACTAAAGTGGAAGAGCGCATCATGCAAGTTTTCTGGAAGCTCAAAAAAGCTTTTGTTAAAGATGTGATTGAGGCTTTGCCCGACGAACCCAAGCCACCATACAATACCATTTCATCGGTGGTAAGAATTCTGGAAAAGAAAGGCTATCTGGGCTACACCGCCTACGGGAAAACGCACGAATATTTTCCTGCGATAAGCAAAGTAGCTTATCGCAAAATGTTTATGAAAAAATTACTGTCCGGCTATTTTGACAATTCCCCAGCCTCCCTCCTATCTTTTATGGTCAAAGAAGAAAATTTGAGTGAGGAAGAAATTCAAAAGCTCAAAGATATTATTGACAAATCGGCTTGAGTAGCTGATCAATCCAAGTGCTTTTTTTAAAAAAGTGCGTTATGTTTTTAAATCATCCTCGTGGTGCACGAGGATGTTTGAGTTTTGCGATTGTATCGCAAGGGTTAATGGCAAACATCACGAGGAGTACGCGTTAGCAAAACGCGCTCTAAGTGTTTTATTTCATGCCAGGATATCTTTCACCACTTTCCCGGCCACATCGGTCAGGCGGAATTCCCTGCCTTGAAAAGTGTAGGTGAGCTTTTCATGATCCATGCCCAGTTGGTGAAGAATCGTAGCCTGCAGGTCATGAACATGCATCCGGTCTTTGGTGCCATAAAATCCGATTTCATCAGTTTCCCCATAACTCAAACCCTGTTTCATCCCACCGCCGGCGAGCCACATACTGAAAGCATCGCCGTGATGGTCACGCCCCTTGTAATTGGCTCCTGAACGGGCTTCCATCATGGGTGTCCTGCCAAATTCACCACCCCACACGACCAAAGTATCTTCCAGCAAACCTCTTTGCTTGAGGTCATTCACTAAAGCGGTGGTCGCCTGATCTACGGATTGGCACATACTTTTTAGCCCATCATCTACCCCATTGCCTTTGCCAGTACCGTGATGGTCCCAGCCCCGATGGAAAAGCTGCACGAAACGAACACCCTGCTCCAAGAGTCGTCTTGCCAGGAGACAATTGTTGGCAAATGAACGCCTGCCCGGTTCTGTGCCATACATTTCATGTACCCACTGAGGTTCATCATTGATATCCATGACTTCCGGTACCGCAGTTTGCATCCGAAATGCCAGTTCGTACTGAGAGATGCGGGAAAGAATCTCCGGGTCGCCAGATTCCTGATATTCCTTTTCGTTGATGTCATTAATGATGTCGATAGATAGCTTGCGCATCTTGCTGTCAATCTTTCCTGGATTGGATAGGTAAAGTACCGGATCTCCTTTGGAACGGCATTGTACGCCCTGATATACGGTGGGGAGAAAGCCACTGCCCCAGGCACTTTTTCCGGCACTGATATTCTCCGCACCAGACAGCAAGACGACGAAGCCAGGCAAGTTCTGGTTCTCTGAGCCCAGGCCATACACTGCCCAGGAACCCATGCTCGGTCTGCCCAATCGGGGTGAACCGGTATGCATCAGGAGTTGAGCGGGTGCATGGTTAAACTCATCAGTATGCAGGGCCTTTAAGATTGTCACATCATCTACCATGCTGGCAAAGTGAGGGAGAAACTCGGACACGTATGTACCGGAGGCTCCGTACTGTTTGAAGCTTGCCTGTGGCCCCATCATCATGGGAGATTCGCCCAGGAAAGGATAACGCTTACCTTCCAGCAGTGAAGGAGGACAAGATTTTCCATTAAGTTTTTGTAGTTCCGGCTTGTAGTCAAAAAGCTCTAGCTGGGAAGGAGCACCGGCCATGTGCAGAAAAATGACCCGCTTGGCTTTAGGAGAGAAATGTGGATTAAGCGGTGCCAATGGGTTATGAGCTAATAGCTGATTTCCTCCATCAACAGTAGGATTGCAGCCTATAAAAGAACCTAATGCTACTGCCCCTAGCCCTGACATACATTTTTTGAGAAAATGTCGGCGGGTATTGTAGCGGGCAATTTCTAGTTGGGCCTGGCTTAGGAAATCCATGTTATTCAGTTTTTATTAATGACTTCATCCAAATTTAGTAAAGCATTGGCAACCAATCTCATTGCGTATGTTTCAGCGGGCAGGGTATCTTTCGTAGAAACAACTTCTGTTGAACTTAACATCCGTACTTGCTGATAATGCAACAAAGCTTCATCATAAAGCTTTTTCAGTAATAACAATTTCTCTTGCGAAGGTGCTTTGAAGATCAGCATACGATAACCTGCTTCCAGTTGGGCATCTACGTCATTTTGTTTGTTCTCCATCATCCTTTCTGCCAGAGCTTCGGCAGCCACATAATATACCGAATCGTTGAGCAGCGTCAAAGCCTGCAAAGGGGTATTGGTACGGATACGGCGCGAAGTGCAAACGTTACGTACCGGACTGTCAAAAGTGATCATGGAAGGATAGGGATCGGTACGCCGCCAGAATACGTACAAACCCCGGCGGTGTTGGGCTTTGCCTTCAGTGGTTTTCCAGTCCGTCCAATTGGAGTTAGACATATCAGGACGGGGCGGCATGATGCTGGGGCCACCAATATCCGGGTTGAGTAAGCCACTCGCTGCCAGTGCCTGATCACGAATCTGTTCTGAAGAAAGCCTCACCTTCGGTCCCCGGGCTAAGTAGGTATTTTTAGGGTCTTTAGCTATTTTCTCCGGGCTGGCTTGGGAAGCTTGCTGATAGGTAGCGGACATGACCATTGTTTTCAAGAGCTTTTTGATACTCCAGTCATATTCTTCCATGAACTGAACAGCCAGCCAATCCAGCAATTCTGGGTGGCTTGGTGCAAAACCCTGAGAGCCGAAATCTTCCATCGTTTCCACCAGGCCATAACCAAAAAGCTGTTCCCAGAACCGATTGACCGTGACCCTTGCGGTCAATGGATTGTCTTTGTTAACTAGCCATTGGGCCATGCCCAGGCGATTGTTAGGAACACCTTGAGGTAACTCACCCATTATTTCAGGCACCGCTGAGCTTACTTCTTTGCCCAAAACCAGCCAGTTCCCCCTTTCAAAAACATGCGTAATCCTTGACCTGTCAGGAGATTTTTCTCCCATGATAGGGGTAGACATTGGCTTGACGGATGCCAATTCTTCCAGTTTCTCATTAAACTCCTGGTCGTAAGTCTCTTTCAGTGGCGTCTTCTCATGGTATTCAATCCAATCTAGGTGGAATAAGTGTTGACCGGTATGCCGATGCTTTTTGAACAGATAATATACATCATGCAAGCCTTCGGTTTTGGTGATTGACGTTTGTAGGTTTTTCCACAATGCGGGTTCCGGCTTCACCATCATCGGATTGTCCCAGCTTCCGGTAGTGTTAACAGTCACTTCACCCAGGGTTGCGCCTTTCAGGGAGTCCAGTTTTACCTCAATTTTCCCCGACAAAGGGGTGGCGCACCGAAAGGAAATTGCTTCTACATCAGTCAAATCCACATCCTCAAACATAATCCAGGTGCTGTCCTGTATCTGCCATACCACATCCTGTCCATCGGGAATCAATTCAATGATCTGATGGTTGTTGTGCATGCTTTCCGCCTCCACCCTCCTGTAGTCTGCATTGTAAAGTAGCTGTTCTTTTCTTTCATGGAGTAGGGCATTCTGATCAACTTTTCTCTCAGCAGGCAGCCTTTCATCCAGCCAACTAACAAGCTCACTTACTTTTTCAGCGTCTTCTTCTTCATAATTAAACAGTAACGGCCGTTCATTATACACATCCGCATCTATGGTATTGTTAAAGTAATCCATAAACTGATAAAACTCCTCATGAAAAACCGGATCATAGGGATGACTATGGCATTGTACACAACCCATCGTGACCCCCTGCCAAACCTCAAAAGTAGTGGATACCCGATCAATCACGGCGGCAGTCCTAAATTCTTCGTTTACCGTTCCTCCCTCATCGTTGGTCATGGTGTTGCGATGGAAAGCGGTGGCAATCAGTTGGTCTTCTGTAGGCTGGGGAAGCAGGTCACCGGCCAGTTGTTCTACAGTAAACTGGTCAAAAGGCATATCATTGTTAAAAGCTTTGATCACCCAATCGCGGTATTGCCAGATGTTGCGGTTCAGGTCTTTTTCATAGCCTTTGGAATCCGCATAACGGGCCAAGTCCAACCACATGCTCGCCCAGCGTTCCCCAAAATGTGGGGAAGCCAGCAGCTTATCCACTAGCTTCTCATAAGCATCAGGACGCTCATCTTGTAGAAATGCTTCTGCTTCTTGCTGGCTCGGCGGAATACCGATCAGGTCAAGATACAATCTTCGGAGCAACACTGCTTTTTCAGCTTTGGCTTCCGGGGCTAAGTCGTAGATTTCAAGCTTTTGAAGGATAAACTGATCAATCCCGTTCTTTCCCCAATCTTTAGAAACAGCGGGAACTTCAATATCTTTTTGCGGAGGAATAAACGCCCAATGCTTCTCCCATTTCGCCCCTTCGTTGATCCATTGTTCAAACTTACGGATGGTTTCTTCAGGCAATGGTTTGGCTTCCAGGGGCATACGCTGCTCAAGATCGTGATGTTTGAGCCGCTTAATTAACTCACTATGCTTGGCGTCGCCTGGAACAATGGCAGGTAATCCTGATTCAGTAGAATCCATGGCTTCTTCGCGGGTAAGGAAACTCAGCCCGGCAGATTTCTTCACCCCTCCATGACAGGCAATGCACTGGTTATTGATAACCGGACGAATATCCTGATTGTAGCTGATTGGCTCTTTGGATGAGCACATCGTCAGTACACTTGATAAAATCAAAAGTAGGCCACCAAAAATTACCAGGAGCAAGCGCATAAAAATTCTTTAATCCGTTTTAGGTTATGGTCATACAATATACTTAAAAATTTGCACATCTAAGATCAATTCACATCTTTGTAAAGGTATCATTGTAAAGATGTAATTTACTTAATTTGCCCTCAAACGCTAAACATTCCAACTCCAAACACTTCAACCTATTATGGACGTACAAACCTGGACCTACATTATTGTCGGCCTCACTTTCGCACTCTACATCGGCATCGCCATCTGGTCAAGGGCAGGCTCTACCCAAGATTTTTATGTAGCCGGGGGCGGTGTCTCTCCGCTTGCCAATGGCATGGCTACCGCTGCCGACTGGATGTCAGCCGCTTCTTTCATTTCAATGGCGGGGCTGATTTCCTTTATGGGTTACGATGGCGCGGTATACCTGATGGGCTGGACAGGAGGCTACGTCTTGCTGGCTCTTTTACTGGCTCCTTATCTTCGCAAATTTGGAAAATTCACTGTTCCTGACTTTATCGGTGACCGTTATTATTCTGATTTGGCCCGTACCGTTGCAGTAATTTGCGCCCTATTCGTCTCTTTCACCTATGTGGCGGGACAGATGAGAGGTGTCGGCGTTGTCTTCTCCCGGTTTTTACAAGTCGATATTGAATGGGGCGTAGTCATCGGTATGGCGATTGTTTTCTTTTATGCTGTGTTGGGTGGCATGAAAGGTATTACCTATACCCAGGTCGCTCAATATTGTGTGCTGATCTTTGCCTTTATGGTGCCTGCCATTTTCATTTCTATACAATTAACTGGGCATGCTATACCGCAAATTGGTTTTGGCGCTACTTTGGAAGGGACGGATACTTTTTTATTGGACCGTCTGGATGGACTGAGCCAGGAACTGGGGTTCAACGCTTATACCAGTGGCAGCAAAAGTAAGGTTGATGTATTTGCC
>JBBSOG010000370.1:0-6299 GCA_038259985.1 Cytophagales bacterium | reverse complement strand
CGCACAAGATGCGGATGGTGACGGGCTACCAGATGCATTGGAGATACTTATTGCCCAAAAAGGGGGCAGTGCTAACGCATCTTTTACCACGGATAACGATGGCGATGGCGTACCTGATTTTCTGGAGATCATCAATAATACCCCTCCCAACAATGCAAACCTGCCGGTTGCCTCGGGGGCTACAGACTTAGACAATGATGGGGTGACTGATGCCATGGAAGCTACGCTCTTATCTGGAGGCATTAGTGGACAGTTGGATAAGGAATCTGATGATGATCAGGATGGAATACCGGACTATATAGAAGCCATCACGTATTCCGACCCTTTCAACCTTGCCAGTCCTGCAAAGCCGGAAAATCTATCTATCCGAACGTTGAACGCAGATTATACAGCAACCGGAGGCTCTTGTGTGGATATTAGCGGCCATCGGTGGATTAACGTAATGGATGATAATGGCAAGCTCCTTTTTTCTATTAATCCAGTGGGCAACAACCTGGGTTCTACCTGTTACGGTGTCAGGATTTTGACAGGAAAAAGCGCCATACGTACTAACGGTGCCCAGTATATCTTTAACAGGAACTGGTATATTTCACCAGCCAATCAACCCAGCGGGGAAAAAGTATATATTCGTTTTTATGCGAAAGGACAGGAAATGCAGGATCTATGGGGCAAGTCTGTTGATTTGGGCATCATTACAGCCCTGGTTAATGAATTGCTTTTTAACCGTGACCATGTGCGGCTTACCAAAATCGGTAATATGAACACTCTTGACGCGCTGGCAACAGGAGGTGATAGAAAAATATTGACCACTAAATTGTTACCTTTTGGCGCAAGCGATAAAATGTTCACCATAGGCATCAGCAGTTTTTCAAGCTTTGTGGTGCATACTACCGAGGATAATGCCCCACTGCCGGTTAGCCTGCTGTACTTTAAAGGGGAAGCAGTAGATAATACAGTAGTGCTCAACTGGGCGACAACCTCAGAAACTAACAATGATCATTTTCTCATTGAGCGAAGCAGTAATGGAAAAGACTTTGAAGCTATCTTACAAGTCAGCGGGGCAGGAAACTCATCCAATACGCTGAAATACCTTTGGGTAGATGAAAAACCTTTACATGGCATGTCTTATTACCGCTTGAAGCAGCTTGATTATGATGGTCAGTTCGCTTATTCCAAGATCATCGTCGTCACGGTAAGCGGAATTGGTGAGGCGGTTGTGCTCTACCCTAACCCTGGTAAAGATCAGGTCCAGTTATATTTTGAAAAAGACCTGAAAGGTGCAAAACCGGTCATTACAGTTTACGACCTGAAGGGAAGAAAGTGCCCTGTAAATGTGGAATACAAGGAATTCAACAAGCTTTTGCTGGATATTAGCCAACTTAGCCCTGGTACTTATCTGGTAGAAATACAGTATCCAGGCAATAAGTATGTAAAGCTTATGATTAAAGAATAGGCCGTATTGTGGGTTTACTGGTGACAAAATAGCCAAAGCCGATTTATATAAGTCCTTAACTTATTATCTTCCTGTAGAATCCTTGTGCAGGCAACGTAATTGAAACAAAAAATGGCACTATAAACGTAGTGCCATTTTTCTGCTTCAAGTATGATATGTTTTTAGGTAAGTACCTGGACATGTTTAGTTTATTATTAAAAAACATTCATTGTCCTTGTGTCCCACGCGGCATGCAATGCGAGGACATAGCGTACAGGGCGTTTTAAACGCCAATTTCTGGCATCCTCGCCGGGACGCCGGTCGTCACAGACGAGGATGATTGTTTTGAAATTAAACTATAACTTAATTTTGTCCAAGTACTTAATCATTTTTGATCTACCCCATCTTCCCACTATTGGGAAAGCTCTTTTTCATCTTTCTACCCGGGTTTTTCTGTCCGTGTTGTTCGTTTAGATATTGGTTAAAATTCTCTTGGGCGATGGTCCAGCCCTGTTCGTACTGCATGGCGGTTATGGCTTTTATCTGGTATATGTCTATCATGATCAAAATAAATAAATGGTAAATAAAGGTGGCGCTTCACGGGCCACCTTCGTATTTTTTGTCTAAGAAGCGCTTTTCAATCGTCTTTCCTGCACCTTCTTTTGAGAAGTCAATCCGCTTACTTTTTCCTTTACCCAGTCCACGAAATCGTAGGCTACCGGAACGATGTAGATGGTGAGCGCCAGGGAGGAAAGTAAGCCTCCTATAATTACCCAGGCCATCGCATTTTTCCACTCGGCACCGGCGCCGCCTGCCAAAGCAATGGGCAGCATACCAATCACCATCGCCAGTGTCGTCATCAGGATAGGACGAAGGCGTTCTTTTCCAGCATGGATAACTGCCTGACGGGTAGGCATACCTTCTGCTTTGAGTTGACCGGTAAAGTCTACGATCAGAATTGCGTTTTTGGCTACCAAGCCTAACAACATGATCACGCCCAAGATGGCAAACACACTCATGGTTGACATGGAAAGCGCCAACGCCAGGAAGGAACCAATCAGTGCTACCGGAATAGAGAACAGGACGACTAAAGGGTAGATAAAATTATCATACAAAGCCACCAGGATCAGGTAGATCAGTATCAATGAAATACCGAAAGCTGTTCCCAGTGCCCCGAAACTTTCTTTTTGCCCTTTGATATCTCCACCCCATATGTAGTCAATACCCTCCATAAAATCTACTTTTGCCATCTGTGTTTCTATGTTCTGCGCCAAGGTACCAGAAGGCACGCCCAAAGCATATGAAGTCACAGTGACTGAAGGACGGCGGTTCTTTCTTTCCAATACGGAAGGCCCGCTGGACTGGCTTACTGAGGCAAATTGGGAAAGCTTCACTGATTTTCCGCTATTGTTGACAAAAAGGATGTTCTTTACATCTTCAGGGTTCTGTCGGTTAAATTCATCCAATTGAACACGGATCTCATATTCATAGTCGCCATCACGGTACTCACTATCATCATTACCAGTGAAGGCATTCTGAAGCGTAGCCCCTACCGTGGCGAGATTCAGACCTAGCTCAGACATTTTATCTCTGTCTATCTCTACCGACACTTCAGGCTTACCAGCGTCTACCGATACATCTACATCATTAGCTCCGGAGGTGCGCTCAATAAGTTTTTTGAGTTGCTCACCGCTCTCTACCAGTTTTTGATAATCCGCCCCGGTCAATGTAAGTTCTATAGGCGCCCTTCCGGACTGCACCATACCGCTTACGGACGCACCTACTTCTACACCACTATATTTTTCCCGCACATCTTCCATCACGGCGGTCATATACTGCTCTGTACTTTGTGCCCGGTCTTGTTTGTCCACCAGTTTGACGGTAAGCTCCGAGATATACGGATTACCCAGCCCGGTACTTCCGACACCTACACTGGGTCCACCAACATTGGCCAGTACGGATACTACTTCTTCCTGGTCTAGCAACCACTGCTCTACCTGATAGGTCGCCAGGTTATTGCTACGCACGGAGGTACTTTTGTTATACTCCAGCGTAAGCCTAAATTCACCTTTGTCGCCGGAAGAAAACTGCTCCTGACCGATGATGCCCAGACTGCCGATCCATCCAGTGAATACAAACAGCAGCACTACTACGGCCGCTACGACACACTTACGGTTTAAAGTCCATGTTAGTGACTTTTCGTAGAAACCATTGAGAGCAGTCAATCCTTTCTCAAATTGGATCAACACCCACTCAAAGGGATTTTTGGGATTAAGATGAGACAGCTTGGAAAAGCGGGACATCAGCCAGGGAATTAGGGTAAAAGACACCAGCAAGCTAAAAAGTGTGGCTATGGCAACGGTCCAGGAAAACTGACGAAACACGTCGGCGATCATAGATTCTACCATCGTTACCGGAATAAACACGATTACAATCACCAGGGTAATGGATAAAGCGGTCAAACCAATCTCTTTAGTACCATCCAGCACCGCCTGCCGGGTTTTCTTACCCATTTCCATGTGGCGGTAAATATTTTCCAGCACCACAATAGAGTCATCCACCAGAATACCGATGACCAGAGACATCGCCAGCAGTGTCATCAGGTTAAAGGTGTACCCCATGAGGTACATAAAACCTACCGTAGAGATCAAAGAAACCGGAATGGCAATCATCACGATGAGCGCATTGCGGAAGCTATGTAAAAAGAACAGCATCACTACCGCCACGAGTATGATCGCAATGACCAGGTCATGTAATACGGCGTCTACGGCTTCCAGCGTGAATTCGGATTCATCCTGTGCCACATCAAACTTCAGGTTATCGCCTGCATAGCTACCTTCCAACTGGACAAGCTGAGCGCGGATCGCTTCGCTTACATCCACGGTGTTCGCGTCTTTTTGCTTTTGCACCCTTAATGCAATCGCATTTTGTCCATTGAGACGAGCGATGCTTGCGGTTTCTTTCACTCCATCGGTCACTTCTGCTACATCACGCACCCTGACCGGGCTGCCGCTTTCGGTAGACGAAACGATCTGCTCCCTGATCTGCTCCAGGTCAGTAAACTTTCCAGCGAGGCGCACGGTAATTTCATCCCCCTCGTTTTTCACACTACCGGTAGGAAATTCCATATTCGCCTGATTGATGGCCTGGCTAACCTGTACCAGGGAAACACCATAGTATTCTAGTTTGCTGGGATTGACCGCAACTTTAATCTCACGCTCCTCCCCTCCCAGCATACTCACTTTGGCTACGCCTTCAATCTGCTGCAACTGGGGCACAATCTGATCTTCCATCTCATTGTAAAATACCTTATTGCTTAGCGTAGAGGTAGCACTGATTTGCATGATCGGCAGGTCACTGGGAGACACTTTGGAAATAGAAGGGGTCTTCGCATCTTCCGGCAATTCGCTCAACACGTTGTTGATATTACGCTGCGCTTCTTCCACCCGCTGGTCTATATTCGTACCTGCTTTGAAGTTAACAATCACCAAAGAGGCGCTCTCTAAAGATTTAGAGGTAATGTCATCTATGCTTTCCAGGTCAGCTACCGCGTCTTCTATTTCCCGGGTAACACTATTTTCTACTTCGCTGGGCGATGCACCCGGATAAATGGTGGTAATGGTAATCGTCGGCGCCGAAATGTCAGGGATTAGCTGATAGCCAATCTGTGGGAAGGCCAGTACCCCAGCTAGTACGGTTACCAGGAACAGTACCACAATCAGGGTAGGGCGCTTGATGGATATTTCTGATATACTCATGATATGCTTTGCTTTGAATAAAAATTATCGGATGACCACTTTGGTGCTATCGGTCAGATTGATTTGTCCATTGATGACCACTTGGTCATCAGCCTGCAAACCGGACACTACTTCCAGTTCTTCTCCGGAAGTTTCGCCCAAAGTGATAGGTTGCAGATAGGCTACCTCTTTGTCAACTTTGTAGACACTGGCATCACGGGTGGAACCTACCAGGGCTTCGCGAGGGATGACCAGTGTTTCTGCCTGGCTAGCGCGGTCAAATTGAATAGTACCGTACATACCAGCACGTAGCGGATATTCTTCGGAGTTTTTTACGGCTATTTGTACCGGAAAATTATGGGCTTTGTCTCCCTGCACGCCGACCATAGTCACTATGCCCTGGTAATTATTCCCCGGATGCACATCCGTTTTTACCACAACTTCCTGCCCTTGCTCAAATGCCAGTAAATCTTTCTCAGGAACCTGTACTACTAGCTTTAGCGTAGCGATTTCTACCAAATGGGCGAGCGGCATACCGGAGGAGACGACCGTGCCCTTTTCAAACATTTTGCTGGTAATCACCCCACTAAAAGGGGCGGTGATGGTCGTATGGTTGATCTGCTTCTCCAACACTTTTACCTGGCTCTCTACTTTGGCCAGACGAAGTTGAGAATTGTCTAACTGTACTTTAGCCACTGCTTCATTTTCAGTCAGGTTTTTGTAGCGCTCAACCTCCCGGCGGGCATCTTTCAGGTCAGCTTCGGCAGCCACCAACTGGTAACGGAGTTGGTCATCGTCTACTTTGGCAATCAGTGCCCCTTTTCCCACCATCTGACCTTCGTCAATGGCTTCCCGGATGATTTCACCTTGTGCCTGTACCTTGATGTCCAGTTCACGGGCAGGCTCAAAAGTACCTAGCAGGCGCTTGGACTGGGATAGTGTTTTCTTTTTTACCGTACTCACTTTGACCGGCGTAAGGCGGGTAAAATCCCTTTCGTACACCTTGCCGGCTACTTTTTCTTTGTTGTCCATCAGAGAGCTGTAAGTCCATGCCCCTAATGATATCAAGACCACGACGGCCAACAGTATTCTCCAAACTTTGGTATTGGTTTTCATCTGTATAAATTTTG
>JBBSOG010000369.1:0-6334 GCA_038259985.1 Cytophagales bacterium | reverse complement strand
TATCACTAAAAGATGTTTGCTCATTCGTTTCCCGTACAGTTTCTTTTAGAAAAAGACCACAGTAAAAGTAAATCTATATCAGACCAAGTAGAACAACATGAGTGAGGAAATACTCAAAGCATTAACCCAGCTTTTTGCTATCATCACCAAGCAGGATGGAGGAGTTACCGATACCGAACGTAACTTCGTTATCAACTTTTTCAAGCAAGAGCTTGATCAGGACTCTGTTAAAGAATATGTAGAGCTTTATGATCAGTTTGCTGAATATGGAAAAGTGGAGCAGGAAGATGGTGATGTGCAGGTTAAAAAAAGAAAGCTCACTTCTGTTAAGGACTCCGTAAAAACGCTGGCGATTTGTAAAAAGATCAACAAAACGCTTACCCAAAAGCAAAAGGTAGTAGTACTCGTCAAATTGCTGGAGTTGGTAGGTTCTGATGGAAATTTTACCGAGCAGCGAATAGATATTATTGATACGGTTTCCCGTGCATTCAATATTGTCAAAGATGAGTTCAAACTCATTGAAGGCTTTGCCCTTAATCTGCCGGAGAGCCGCAATGAATTTGAAGATATCCTGGTAGCGAGTCCCTCCATTGGCCATACTTCAGCCGCCAAGCATATTCCCACGGATGTTAGCGGGGAAATTATTTTCCTGAAAGTAAACAGCGTTGACCTTTATTTTACCAAATACTTAGGACAAGACGATGTGGTGCTGAATGGCTTTATTATGAAGCCCAACCAGTCATACCTTTTTTCTAACGGAAGCACCATTAAAACTCCGGTAGGCACTGCATTATATTACAGTGACCTCATCCGGCATTTTATCTCTGAGGTTTCTACTACGAAAATATCTTTCAATGCCAAAAATCTGGAATTTCGGTTTCCAAATAACGCCATTGGCTTACGGGATATCAATATTGCTGAAGGCCCAGGTAAGCTTATCGGGATTATGGGTGCTAGTGGAGCAGGCAAAACTACGCTCCTTAATGTGCTGGCTGGCATAGAAACGCCATCAGGCGGTGAAGTGACCATCAACGGCTTTAATATTCATTTCCAAAAAGACCAGATTCAAGGTGTCATTGGGTATGTGTCTCAGGATGACCTGCTGATAGAGGAATTGACTGTGTACGAAAATCTTTATTACAACGCCAAACTATGTTTTGCTGATAAAAAAGAAGAGGAAATACACAAGTTGGTATTGGCTACCCTGGAAAGCCTGGGATTAGAACATCGCAAAGACCTCAAGGTAGGGAGCATACTTGACAAAACGATCAGTGGTGGACAACGAAAAAGGTTGAACATTGCGCTTGAGCTTATTCGTGAGCCTGCGGTTATGTTTGTTGACGAGCCTACTTCCGGACTTTCTTCACGCGATTCCGAGAACGTCATTGACTTACTCAAAGAACTTACGCTCAAAGGCAAACTGATCTTCGTTGTAATTCATCAGCCATCTTCAGATATCTATAAGATGTTTGATAAAATGTATCTGCTGGATACAGGAGGTTACCCCATTTTCTACGGCAACCCTGTTGAAGCGGTTACCTATTTCAAGAAAGCCTCTAACCAGGTTGATGCCGAAAGAGGACAGTGTCATGAATGCGGAAATGTGAATCCTGAGCAGGTATTCAATATCATTGAGGCTAAAGTGGTAGATGAGTACGGGCAGTTTACTAACAAACGCAAAGTATCGCCACCGCTATGGAATGAAATGTATCAGCAAAACTTTACAATTGAAAGTATTACTGAAGAGAAAGATGCACCACCTAAGTCGTTAAGTATTCCGTCAAGAATTAAGCAAACCATTCTCTTTACCATACGGGATACGCTCTCCAAAGTAAGTAATAAGCAGTACATGCTGATCAATTTCCTGGAAGCGCCGGTTTTAGCCCTTTTCTTATCTTTAATCATCAAGTATAAAGAGGCAGGAAACCTGGAGTATTCATTCCGCTTCAACGAAAACATCCCAGCTTATTTGCTGATGTCTATTGTTGTTGCCTTATTCATGGGATTAACAGTCAGTGCCGAGGAAATTATTCGCGACCGGAAAATTCTCAAACGGGAGTCCTTCCTGAACCTGAGTTGGAACAGTTATCTCTCATCAAAAGTATTGATCCTGTTTACACTTTCAGCCATACAGACCTTGACTTTTGTAATCATAGGAAACTCTATCCTGGAAATTAAAGAGATGACTCTCAGTTTCTGGGTAGTTCTATTTTCCGTTTCTTGTTTTGCCTGTATCCTTGGGCTCAATGTTTCTTCTGCTTTCAATTCCGCAGTTACAGTATATATACTAATCCCCTTGCTGCTGATTCCGCAACTCATCCTTTGTGGATTATTATTCAACTTTGATAAATTGAATAGTATCATAAGTTCTAAAGGAGAGGTACCCATTGTAGCAGATATGATGGCTTCCCGCTGGGCTTATGAAGCGATGGCCGTTTACCAGTTTAAGGAAAATTCTTACGAAAGGCCTTATTACGAACTTGAAAGACAGGAAAGGCAAGCTGATTTTAAATCTGCTTACCTGATACCTGAATTAGAAAGTAAATTACAATATGTGATCGAGCACGCAAAAAGTGATAATGACTCTGTGCGGAATATAGTGTTGAAAGACCTATTTGTGATAAAGACTGAATTGGAAAAAGAAGCGCTTAGAGATAATGAAGAGGGGGATAAGCTGAATGGAATCCTAAACCCTGAAAACATCACGCAAGCCACAATAGATACACTTCGCGCGAGTTTTGAAACAATGAAGAAGCGCTATATGCAAGATTTCAACAAAGCTGTAGAAAATCAGGAAAAGCTTGTGTACTATTTTGAAAATCAACCAGAAATAGGGTATAATCTGAATGAGTATAAGAATCGGTACTACAATGAAAGTTTAGCTGATCTGGTGCGAAATATCAATGTGTCAGACCGTATTATAGAGTATGAAGGAAAGCTACTCCAGCGTATAGACCCGGTTTTTAACGAACCGCTGGCAAATGCAGGATTTTTGAATTACAGGACACATTTCTTCGCTCCTAAAAAACAAATAGCAGGTAAGTTAATAGACACTTTCTACTTTAATATTGCGGTTATCTGGCTTATGACCAGCCTGCTATACGTTGCTTTGTATTTTGAAGTATTTGCCCGTCTCATGAGCTACTTTGGCAACCTTAAAATACCTATGCTCAAAAAATAAGCGCTTTGGCCTGCAAATAATTCACACGTAATAAATCACTATAATATTGGTTTGGGTGTATCTATATGAAATATACATTTGTCAATCTAAAACTTTGAAGACATTCATGAAAAGACTGCTGCTTTTGTCCTTGGGAATACTCTCATTTGCTATTTGGTCCTGTGAGTCAGATACTAAGCTGAACGAGCAGGCATTCCTGGATAGCCTCAACAATACTACCAATGAAAACGCTATCATTTCTGATGAGGTACTGGAAAGTATTTTTCAACAAATTCCCTCCCCCCTGGAAATATCGGTATTATTAAAAGAGTCAGGCACCAACTATAACAAAGCATTCTTAAACGAGACGGATAAAATCTCTGCTTACAATAGCAATTTCAAAAAAGCACTTAATCTGGGTGTGTATGGTACTGATTTGGGATATACTAATATCTATGAGCAAAACCAGGATGCTATCTTTTATCTAAATTCGATTCGCGACTTATCTGATGGCTTAAGTATAGGGCAGTTTTTTAACTTTGGAACGATCAAGCGCCTGGCCACCAATAGCCGAAATTTGGATTCATTATTGTTAATTACTACCAAAAACTTTAACAGTATCAATGCTTATCTACAAGGACAACAGCGCGCTAACTTGAGTGTACTCTTGCTTACCGGTGGATGGGTAGAAGCTTTACACATTCTATGTGAGGTTTCCGGGAAGAACCCGAATAACCAGGAGTTGATTGAAAGAATTGGTGAGCAAAAAATTACGCTGGAAAGCATCATGTTGCTCTTGTCTTTTTATAGTGATAGCGATCCTAACATTGCTGACCTGACAAAGAGAATGGGTGAATTACAAGCCCAATTTGAAAATATTCAGATTTCTCAGACTTATGCGGAATCTACATTAGAAGAAGTGAATGGCATAGTAACAATTACTAATAAAAGTACAAGTTCTATCAACATCACTCATGAAGATGTCAAAAAGATTGCGGCAACTACTGCTCAGATCAGAGATTACATTATTAATTAAAACATTGGTGAGTTACATGAAAACTTTAATATCCCTGTTTGGCATAGTTTCGTTGATACTCATGTTGGATATAGACGAGGCCAGGGCGCAATGCGATCCTGCAAAACATACTGAGGCGTGTATCCCACAGTTGGCAGAAGGTTTCAACTTTGTGAAGAGCTACGAAATCAATGGAGAGGGCGGTGCCAAAGATAAGATTGAATACTCTTATGTATTCGCCAAAGGAACACAATATTTCATCAGCATTTGTGCTGAAGGAGAAGGAACTGATGGTATCATCCTAAATTTATACGATTCTAACCGCAAACAGGTAGGAACCAGCTATACCAACGGAAACTTTAACAAAGGAATCATATATCCTTGTAATGCTACTGGTATTTACTATATCACTTTTACTTTTGAAGGCTCCAAAAATCATTGTGGAGGGTCTGTTTTAGGTTTCAAAAGATAGCCATAGCAATCATATAGTTTATATATTAGCCTCTTTCTTAACTGAAAGAGGTTTTTTTGTGTCTGCAACTATGGATTATGTAAATTTTGACTACAAGTCTGTTTATTATACTGAAGGCGAGAAGGAAGCGGAAAAGCTTTGGCTTGTGTTGCATGGATACGGGCAGTTGGCGCCTTATTTTATCCGCAAATTTGATTTCTTGGAAAACAAAGCTTTCGTAGCCGCCCCCCAGGGTTTGTCTTCTTTTTACTTAAACGGGACAAGTGGGAGGGTAGGGGCTTCCTGGATGACTAAAGAAAACCGTCAACTGGCTATTCAAAACTACATTTCTTACTTAAACCACACCTATATTCAAGTAGTTGAAAACATGAAAACTTCCCCCAAGCAAGTTACTATGTTAGGGTTCTCCCAAGGGGTTTCTACTTTGATTCGCTGGTTGGTGACTTCTCCAATAAATTTTGATCAGTTGATTATGTGTGCCGGTGCTTTTCCTGATGATATTGACATAGAAACAGCAAAAAAAGTATTTATGAATAAGCCTTGCTACTATTTTTATGGTGATCAAGACCCATTCATCAAACCGGAAAGTATTGGGCTACTAAAAACAAAATTTCATCAGTACGGCTTAAAAGTAGATTTCCGGCAATTTGAAGGCAAGCATGAAATGCCTCAATATCTACTTGAGCAGTTCGCATAAAAAAACCGCTGATAAACCAGCGGTTTTGTTTGCTTAATGTTCAAAGGAATGCAATAGGACTAACAAGCTAAGCTATCAGCTTTCTTCACCATTGGCACTTAATTCGGCTTCATCAACAATTGGCTCTTTTGTGTCTTTCTTATTGCTTTTGCTTTCCAGGGACACCTCATTAATGGTATCCCTGATCTTTTTCTCTATCTCTCCCATCAGTTCGGGATTGTCAAGCAGTATATTTTTGACAGCATCCCTGCCCTGGCCTAGTTTCTCAGTACCATAAGAGAACCAGGAACCTGATTTCTTTACGATATCCATTTCTACCCCCAAGTCAAGGATTTCTCCAACTTTGGAAATCCCTTCACCGTACATGATATCAAATTCTACTACTTTGAAGGGCGGGGCTACTTTGTTTTTCACCACTTTTACCCGGGTACGGTTACCTATCACATTATCAGCGCCTTCTTTGATCTGACCAATCCTGCGAATATCTAATCGGACAGAGGCATAAAATTTAAGTGCATTACCGCCAGTTGTGGTTTCAGGATTACCAAACATCACACCGATTTTCTCACGAAGTTGGTTGATGAACACACATGAACATTTGCTTTTGTTGATTGCCCCGGTAAGTTTACGTAGTGCTTGTGACATCAAACGTGCTTGTAAGCCCATCTTGCTGTCACCCATATCCCCTTCCAGTTCCCCACGGGGCACTAGTGCAGCTACTGAGTCAATCACGATGATGTCAATAGCGCCGGACCGGATGAGATGTTCTGCGATTTCAAGTCCCTGTTCTCCATTATCTGGCTGAGAGATTAACAAGTTCTCTGTATCGATGCCCAATTTTTCAGCATACCCTTTGTCAAAAGCGTGTTCAGCATCTACGATAGCCGCGATACCCCCTTTCTTTTGCGCTTCAGCAATACAATGCATTGCCAGGGTAGTTTTACCTGAAGACTCAGGGCCATAAATCTCAATTACTCTACCTCGGGGAAT
>JBBSOG010000368.1:0-6356 GCA_038259985.1 Cytophagales bacterium | reverse complement strand
GCGTTTTGGCCTAAAGAATCCTATATTCTCCAGCACGGCTGCCTACGGGCATATGGGCAGGGAAGCGTATAGGAATTATGTGGAGGTAGAAAATACGGAAGTGAAAGAAAATGGAAGCACTAAAGAAACCTACATCAAGAGAGACAAAAAGGAAGTGGATTTCTTTGGATGGGAAAAACTTGATTACGTAGACAAAGTGAAAAGTGCATTTGGCCTTTAAGGCAAAGAAATAAAAGAAAAGGCCCGAAACTTCGGGCCTTTTTGCTATTATCTGGGAGAAAGTTTCTCCTTATATTTTTGCAATTGTTTTTTTAATGCGCCAACCGCCTTGTCTGTGGCTGCCTCAAACGAACTCTCCTGCTCTTTGACAAAAAGCTGATTACCAGGAATGTTTAATTTTATCTCTACGATCTTATTATTATTTGCCTCCCCATTTTCTAGTTTCAGAAAGACTTCCCCATCAATAATCCTGTCATAATAAGTTTCCAGCTTATTGGCTTTCTCTTGGATGAAATCAATGAGCTTTTGATCTGCGTCAAAGTGGACGGAATGTGTTTGTAACTTCATAAGCTTTAGTTTTAAAAAAATAAATTATGCTTTAGGATGTGCTTGGTCAAATACTGATTTCAGCTTTTCCATAGAATTATGTGTATATACTTGGGTTGCTGCTAGAGAGGCATGTCCCAACAAATCTTTCATGGCATTCAAATCAGCACCATTATCCAATAGGTGGGTGGCAAAAGTATGTCGCATCACATGAGGACTTCTTTTGTCAGCATGTGCGTATTGGTCAAGATACTTTCTCACTGTGCGGTATATCATCATAGGATAACAAGGATCTCCCTGATTGGTTACCAACAAAAAATGATTAACCGCTTTGTTGTCTTTAAAATAATCACTTTTCTCTTTCTGAAAAGCAGCAATAAGCTTGCATAAGCTTTTGTGGCAGGGGATAATTCTTTCCTTCTGCCGTTTTCCCTCTACCTTAATGGTATTTTGATCCAAATGTACGTTGGCCAATTGAAGATTGATCATCTCAGACAAACGAATGCCTGTACCGTACAAAAGTTCTAATATCAACCGATCACGCAATCCGGGAAAGTCGCGTGTAAAGACATGCTCATCCAGCAGGCTGAATATTTCACCAACTTGTACAAAATGAGGAAGTGGATAACTGGCTTTGAGGGCTTTTACCTTGTGAGTAGGGTTAAGCTTGATGTGATGACGGTGCTGAAGAAATTTGTAAAAAGAACGGAGCGTACTGATCTTACGATTGATAGAACGCGCCTTATTCCCACTACCAGATAAATCTACAATCCATGCCCTGATATCCAAATGACTGGCGTGGGCTACTGATGTTCCCGGGGCATGGTGTTTCAAAAAGGCATGGAATTGAAACAGATCGTTACTATAAGAACTGATTGTATGAACACTTACCCGCTTCTCGTAGGTGAGAAACTTAATAAAGGAATCAATCATAAAAGTATATATAGTGAATCATAGCTCGTCACTATAATAAGGAAAAGATTAAAAAATTAGGCATTGAAGGCCTAAATATTTTCCTGGGTTCTCATTTTTTGCCTATAAGCAGCCTTTAATCTTTCGGTTCTATTAGAGACAGAAGGCTTTTCGTAATAGGTTCTGGAACGTACTTCCTTCAAAGTTCCGGTTTTCTCAAATCTTTTTTTAAAACGTTTAAGCGCCTTCTCAATAGATTCGTTTTCTTTAACATTGACTGTTATCATAAAGCTGATCAATTTTTTTGTTGTAAAATCAAGACCGCAAAAATAGGGATTGATTTCTATCAATCAAACGAAAGTCAGAAAATTTACTCATTTCCCTAAAAATGGGTTTTTTTTAACAGTACGAATTTGATTGAAGTTCTTTTTCATTCAAAAATTTCTTGAGTAGTATTGTAGCGATAAATTTAATATAAAAGTAATATTAATTTTGTAGTATTTATTCTTAATAAAATTTACTTTTGTAAAATAATTAACTTTATCTAAATACTTACATTATGAAGATAGCAGTAGTTGGTACTGGCTATGTCGGTTTAGTCACAGGAACATGCTTTGCTGAGACTGGAAACACAGTGGTATGTGTAGACATCGATGAAAAGAAAGTGGCCAAATTACAAAATGGGGAAGTGCCTATTTATGAACCTGGCCTTGAAGCCCTTTTTGAACGAAATGTTAAACAAGGTAGATTGCACTTTACTACCGATCTCAAAGAAGGTATCGAAGGTGCAAAGATAATATTTCTGGCATTGCCAACCCCTCCTGGTGAGGACGGCTCTGCTGATCTTAAATATGTGCTCAAAGTAGCGGAAGACCTTGGGCATATTCTGGAGGACTATGCGGTAATCGTGGATAAAAGTACAGTGCCGGTAGGTACCGCAGAAAAAGTACGTGCTAAGATTGCCGAAAGTGCAAAGGTTGATTTTGATGTCGTCTCCAACCCGGAATTCTTGAGAGAAGGCGTCGCCGTAGATGACTTTATGAAACCTGACCGGGTAGTTATCGGTACCAAATCTAAAAAGGCGCAGGAAATCATGGAAAAACTCTATGCCCCTCTAGTAAGGCAGGGCAATCCGGTGATCTTCATGGATGAAGCTTCAGCAGAACTTACAAAGTACGCTGCCAACTCATTTCTAGCTACCAAAATCACCTTCATGAACGAAATCGCAAACCTTTGCGAAAAGTTGGGGGCTGATGTAGATATGGTAAGAAAAGGAATAGGTACGGACACCAGGATTGGCAGACGTTTCTTATTCGCTGGAATTGGTTACGGTGGCAGTTGCTTTCCCAAGGATGTACAAGCACTGGCCAAGTCATCTTCCGATGCTGACTATGATTTTAAGATACTGAACGCGGTGATGGACATTAATCAGGAACAAAAAACCCGCCTTATTGATAAAGCCAAGAAACATTATGGTGGTGACCTGAGCGGTAAGACGTTCGCTATGTGGGGGCTCTCATTTAAACCTTATACAGACGATATTCGTGAGGCACCGGCATTGTATAATATTGACGCACTTCTGGCAGAAGGGGCAAAAATAAAAGCATACGATCCTGAGGGCATGAAAAACGTGAGAGCGCTTGTCGGTGACAAGATAGAATATTGTGTGGATGAGTATCATGCTGCCGAAGATGTAGATGCTATCTTCATCATGACGGAGTGGCCTATATTCAGGACACCTGATTTTGATAAAATAGCCTCCGTCATGAAAAATAAAGTGATCTTTGATGGACGAAACCTCTACGATCCAGAGGCAATGACTGAACTTGGATATTCATATTATAGTATAGGAAGAAAAGATATTAATGACTAAACAAAGAGTACTTATTACTGGGGGGGCCGGGTTTCTCGGCTCCCACCTCTGCGATCGCTTTCTCAAGGAAGGCTACTATGTCATCGCAATGGACAACCTGATCACAGGTAACCTGAAAAACATTGAACATCTGATGCACCGGGAGGACTTTGAGTTTTACCACTGTGATGTATCCAACTATGTGCATGTTCCCGGGAAGTTAGATTATATTTTGCACTTTGCTTCTCCGGCTAGTCCCATAGATTATCTGAAGATGCCCATCCAAACTTTGAAAGTGGGCTCATTAGGTACCCATAACTGCCTGGGACTGGCAAGGGCAAAGAACGCTAGGATATTGGTAGCTTCTACTTCTGAGGTATATGGTGACCCCACAGTACATCCGCAAACAGAAGAATATTGGGGTAATGTAAACCCGGTAGGGCCACGTGGTGTGTATGACGAAGCCAAAAGGTTTCAGGAGGCTATGACTATGGCTTACCATACCTTTCATAAACTTGAAACCCGCATCATCAGGATTTTTAATACCTATGGGCCGAGGATGCGGTTAAATGATGGGCGCGCATTGCCTGCGTTTTTGGGACAAGCACTTCGCGGTGAAGACCTGACCGTATTTGGTGATGGTTCACAAACGCGTTCTTTTTGTTATGTGGATGACTTGGTAGAAGGTATTTACCGCTTATTACTTAGCGACTACCCTTACCCCGTGAACATTGGTAATCCTGATGAAATTTCTATCAAAGAATTTGCGGAAGAAATTATCAAACTTACGGGCACTCAACAAAAAATTATTTATAAACCCCTTCCGCAGGATGACCCTATGCAGCGTCAACCAGATATCACTAAGGCAAAGGAAATTTTGGGATGGCAACCCAAAGTATCACGCTCAGAGGGGCTCAAGATTACTTATGATTTTTATGCAGACGAAGGAGGGAAGGAATAGCCCTCCTTCTTTTTGTTACAAAGACCAGGACATCTGTATCGTTTCAGTAAATTAACTACAAGGTAATGCCTAATCAAGACGCTAAAGTAATCGTTACCGGTGGTGCTGGTTATATAGGATCGCACACGGTTGTGGAACTGTCGCTTGCCGGATATAAGCCTATCATTGTTGACAACTTTGTTAATGCGGAAAAATCAGCTATCAAAGGAATAGAAAAAATCCTTGGTCACCCGGTAAAAGTATACAAAGGGGATTGTGGTGATGCTGGGTTTATGCAAAAAGTCATTACTGAGGAGAAAAGCATATCAGGCATTATTCATTTTGCTGCGCACAAAGCGGTGGGTGAATCCGTATCAAAGCCTTTGAAATATTATCGGAACAACATAGATACCTTACTGACTTTGTTGGAACTGATGGGTGAGCAGGATATTCCGAATCTGGTATTTTCATCATCCTGCACGGTATATGGACAACCAGATAAGTTGCCGGTAACTGAGGAAAGCCCTAAAAAACCTGCTGAGTCCCCTTATGGGAACACCAAGCAGATCTGTGAGGAGATTATGGAAGACGCCGTAAAAAGCGGGCTGCCCATCAAAGCGGTAGCATTAAGGTATTTTAACCCCATCGGTGCGCACCCTTCAGCAGACATCGGTGAGCTTCCTTTGGGCGTGCCTAGTAATTTGGTGCCTTTTGTTACCCAAACCGCCGCCGGGATTCGCGAGAAATTAACTATATTCGGTGACGATTATGATACCCATGATGGCACATGTCTTAGGGATTATATTCATGTGGTGGACTTAGCCAAAGCGCATGTCAGCGCTTTACAATACTTAGAGAAGAAATCCGAAAAGAAATCCTACGATATATTTAACATTGGTACAGGAACTGGAAGTACCGTACTTGACGTCATCAACACCTTCGAAAAAGTTAATGATGTAAAGCTCAACTATGCCATTGGCCCCCGAAGGCAAGGTGATGTAGAAAAAGTATATGCCGAAGTTAGCCATGCAAATGCGGAGCTTAACTGGCAAACCAACCTTGATTTGGCTGAAGCACTCAAAGATGCCTGGCGGTGGCAGCTCAGCCTTAATAAGAAAAACTAGCTGACATTTCTAAATTTGACTGGTTTACGCCCTATATTTTTTTCTGGTTTAAAGACATGCTGACCTAAACCAGTAGTCAGCTTTCACTTTTGATATCTGTTACAGCAATTGTCTAAGGTACAACTGAATAGTATTTTCTAATCCATAATACAAAGCATCGCAAATCAAGGCGTGACCGATAGAAACTTCATCCAGATAGGGTATTTTTTCTTTTAGGTATTTTAAGTTATGTAGGTCAAGGTCATGTCCCGCATTAATCTCCAAACCAAGCGAACGGGCTTTGTCTGCGGTAGTCACATAAGCAGCGATGGCAGCTTCTTTATTTTCATGATATCTTTGTGCATAGCCCTCAGTATATATTTCAATACGGTCACAACCAGTAGCCGCAGCTCCTTCTGCCATAGCTGGGTCAGGATCTACAAAGATAGAGGTACGTACCCCATAGCTTTTCAGTTCCCTGATTACTTCTACCAAAAAATCCTTTTCCTTATGGGTATTCCAACCAGCGTTTGAGGTCAACGCTTCCGGTGGGTCAGGTACCAAAGTAGCTTGTGCCGGCCTGACTTCCGCGATGATATTCATGTAACGCTCATCAGGATAGCCTTCAATATTCAATTCAGTAGTGATGGCTTCTTTGAGTGCAAACACATCGCTTCGGCGAATGTGCCGCTCATCGGGGCGGGGATGCACGGTGATACCTTGTGCACCAAAACGTTCCGCATCCAGGGCAACTTTAACAAGATCAGGATTATTTCCTCCCCGGGAATTTCTGAGGGTAGCAATCTTGTTGATATTTACGCTAAGCTTCGTCATTGCAGCTGATTTGTGTAGATTGCCGTCAATTTAAAAAATAATTGTCAATCCAAAGGATTTTTCCCATGAGTTTAAAATCAAGAATAGACAATGACATCAAAGATGCCATGCGCGCTAAAGACCAGAATGCCGTGCGTACCTTGAGAAGTATTAAGTCAATGATACTGCT
>JBBSOG010000367.1:0-6360 GCA_038259985.1 Cytophagales bacterium | reverse complement strand
GAACACGTAGGCGCTGCTAACCGCACCTTGGTCATCGGCAAGCAATCAGGAAATACCGCCGCGGACTTTTACGATAGCGTAGGAATTGGCTATTACCACATTGACCTGCACCCCAGTTCCGGCGGGGATAACTACATAGACTTTGCTTCACTACCTTTCCAAATTCCCTTGGGGGCATTGCTCCCTCAGCGAATGGAAAACCTCTTGCCCGCCAATAAAAACATTGGCACAACGCATATCACCAACGGATGCTACCGCCTGCACCCAGTGGAGTGGAGCATCGGCGAATCCGTCGGGCTGCTGGTGAGCTACGCACTAAACAAGAAAGTCATCCCCCGGGCGGTCAGGGAAAAAGAAAACCTGTTGCAGGACTTTCAGCAAATGATCCGTAAGCAAGGCATAGAAACACAATGGCCGAAAGTATAGTTGCCTTTTCCCAAGCAGTCATTACCCAGGTAAGTATAGGGGCAAGCTTACATAAAAGGGCTTTTTTGCGCCAAAATGTCAGAATAATAAGGGGTGAGCAAGTGGGAGATGTGTCGCAACCGCGGGGTGAGTAGACATCAGCCCACAAACAAATGACAAAACCTTACGTCCACTACACTTCTTCCTGGGAAGATGTCTTGTAAACCCGGGGTGAATACCCATCAACCCGGCTAAAAGTGCTTGTTTTCAGACAGTTTGGCATATCTTTCGGTGAAAGAGTTCTATCAACCCCGCGTCCACGGCACATCAGCGCATCAAAATAGATAGTAGCTGCTGGGTGACGACTCATCATCACTAGAAGATGCATAATTGCTGCCGTGAGGTTAAGGCATCAGTGTTGAAAGCCATGTGCTGAACAAGGGGAGATGAGGCAGTAAGCGACTTGTCTCAGCAATACGCTTATAATGAGGAGAAAAAAAACCAGTTACAAAAAATCCAGGCACGAACACTCATGCTCAATCGCTAAAATCATAATGACGTTGTAGGTTAAGTGTTTGCAAACGTTGGTGAACGTTTAAAAACGGATAAAGTAATAACGCAGTTTTTTCATGAAAAATCATGTTAGAAGTAAATAGAAAGACACTATATTGGAATGATATATAAGAAATACCAGCGGGGCGACCTCCACAATTGGCTAAGCGATTGCGTCTATACAATCAATTGAAATATTTAAAATATGGCTAGAAGAAAAACGACACCGAAAATTCAGGACAACCTCCCAGATTATTTAGTAAAGCCTAAAAAACAGTTTGAGACAAATTTGGCTGAACGCATTAGAATTGGTGAAGAATTATTAAATGGACAAGTTAATAACCAACAAGAATACGGACAATTATATTCTGACTATAACTTTTGGCACGACTTCAATTCGGAGTTTTTGAAAAGAGCATTTAATAAAACAAATAACCAGTATTTTAAGGACTATACAATGACACCGATGATGCATGTTGCATCAACTATACACCATTCACCTTCATTAAGTGAGCAAATTGCTAAGACGAAAGGTGACTTATCAAAACAACTGACAAGATTGAAAAAGGTAAAGGAAAAACTAATCCTAATCGATGAGCTTCCTGGTTTACAAGCAATACAAAAGGACACAGAACCAGACAAACAGGCGGAAGGTTTAAGCAATCTCGAGAAAATATTTTCAAAATTTCACAGAGTAGCTCAAAGTCTTCGCCATCGACACGCAAGTCGAGAAACATTGATAATTAAAGATGAATATGATGTTCAGGATTTGCTACGTGGACTTTTGCAAATTCACTTTGATGATGTTAGAGAAGAAGATTATTCGCCTAGCTATGCAGGTGGTAACTCAAGAATTGATTTCGTACTAAAAGACGAAAAGATAGTGGTTGAAACAAAGATGACAAATGACCATTTAAAAGATAAAGAAATTGGCTCCCAACTTTTAATAGACATTGGCCGATATAGAGCACATCCTGACTGTCATTTATTAGTTGTTTTCGTTTACGACAAAGGCGACCATATACGAAACAAAACAGGAATGATAAATGACCTCGTAAGAATGACTTCGCCAGACCTTAAAGTAAAAGTATTTATTGAACCAAAATGAGATCAATAAAAATATGGCAGTAGCTAACAGCACTTACCCAAATTGGCGGTTTAGTGGTTAAATGAAGCTTCTTGCTTCTATCTAAGTCTGTGCTTGGTTGAAAGTGAAGTGCTATGAAATAGCCACCTTCGGGTAGCTGCAAAACGTTATTACCCAGCAAAAAAATAAATCAACTAAAAGATTGATTTCGTATATTCAAGCATGGAAAACATAAAAAAATATATTACGATTGATCCAGATATTCAACATGGACAACCAGTATTTAGTGGAACTCGTGTTCCGGTAGAAACTTTATTCTGGCATTTGGAGAAAGGGATTTCTATTAATGAGTTCCTTGAAGACTTCCCAAGTGTGACCAAAGAACAAGCAATTGGCGTCATTGGAATTGCTCATAAAATTTTAACTTCAGGAAACATCGATAAAATTTATGAAGCTGTTGCTTGCGTTTCCACGCCGGGATGAGAATTTACCTAAGAAATTGAAATTTGATTTCTCTGAGCATGAAATTTATACCGTGTCAGATAAAGGATGGAATAGCAAGAAGAACGGTGAACTACTAAAATTGATGTTGGAGGAAAGCTTTGATGTGCTGTTTACTTTTGATAAAAACTTGCAGTTCCAGCAGAATTTTAGAAAATACCCAATTGCAGTGATCGTACTGAATGCTATGGATAATTCCTATTTGACATTGCGTGAACTTATTCCTCAAATTAAGGATACATTAAGAGAAAACTTGCCAATTGTACCGATAGAAATAAAAGCCCGAGCATAACACCGAACAAGCACCCCGTTGTGGCAAAAACGGCAAACAAAAAGGCGAAATGAAACTCGGGAGAAAGCCGTCACAGCACCTGCCCAATTCTTTGAGCCAATACAAAAACACACCAACCACACCTCGTAGACCCATGCATATTGCCGTAGCCCAGTTTGAACCGAAGGATGGGGATAAAGCCTATAACCTGTCTATCATCCGTGAACTTAGCCAAAAGGCAAAAGCCGCAGGGGCGGATGTCATCAGTTTTCACGAGATGTGCATCACGGCTTACACCTTCACCAAGGATTTAAGCTTAGCGGAAATCACCGACTTGGCAGAGGAAGTGCCCAACGGTAGTAGTACACAGGCATTGATCGGGATTTCCCGGGACCTTGACCTGCCGATACTGGCCGGTTTGGTAGAAAAAGCGGATGGCAAAATTTTCAACACCTATATATGCGTCACCAAAGATGGACTGCTGACCAAATTCCGGAAACTACATCCCTTTATCAGCAAGTATATGTCTGCCGGAGATGCATATTGTGTGTTTGACTTGCTGGGATGGAAATGCGGAATACTGATCTGCTATGATAATAATGTCATTGAAAATGTAAGGGCAACCACGCTACTGGGTGCGGAATTGATTTTTGCCCCCCATGTGACCGGATGTACCCCATCTTCTATGCCGGGGCGTGGTTATGTCGCGGATGAGTTATGGCAAAACCGTGAAGAAGACCCTGTTTCCCTGCGCCGGGAGTTTGACGGACCCAAAGGCCGGGCCTGGTTGATGCGTTGGCTACCGGCCAGGGCCTATGACAATGGGGTTTATTATGCCTTCACCAATCCGATAGGCTATGATGGTGAGCATTTGAAAAACGGAAATTCCATGATCCTTGATTCCTACGGTGAAGTGTTGTCTGAAATAAAATCCTTTGACAATGATATCTGCATCGCTAAGATCACAAAAGAAAAGATAAAACTATCCGGAGGGTGGAGGTACAAAAACGCCAGAAGGCCCGAGCTTTACAAAGATATCCTCGGCATAAGCCATCAATCTGACACTAAGCCAGTTTGGATGAAGGAAGATAGATCACAGCAATAAGCAAATTATGCTCGGGCGCGTTTGTAACGCGTTCGGTAAGCTATTTCGCAACAAAGTGTTACATATCTATGAAGGAAAGTCTATCATCATGATAATCAAATTCTTATTATCTTAAGCCCCGGCAGGCAGTGGCCTGTATGTGAACACTACACTTTATCATTCTGAAGTAACTACCGACCAATGAGAAAACTATTTTTGCTTTGCCTTATCATACTATACGCTGCCGGAACCGCTATGAGCCAGGATCAGTACATCTTTCCCTACGGGGGCGGACAGAACAAACGGTTCATCCAGGAAATTATCAAACTTACGGGAAAGGAACGGCCGAAGATTTGCTATCTGCCCACTGCTTCCGGGGACAGTGAACGAGGAATCATCAACTGGTACGAACTAGTGCATGACCTGCCGGTAGAACCTTCCGTACAACGTGTTTGGATTAGTTCTTACAACCAGAAAGTATCCTTTGAGGAAGCACTGCTGAGTATGGATGCCATCATCGTCGGCGGGGGCAATACCCTCAACATGATGGCGATCTGGAAAGCACAGGGCATTGATGTGGTGCTGAAGAAAGCTTTAGAAAAAGGAATTGTCCTGGCGGGGGGCAGTGCCGGTTCACTTTGCTGGTTTGACAATGGCACTACTGATTCGCGGCCTATTGAACTAAGTGTGGTGGAAGGCTTAGGCTTCCTGCCCTTCAGCCACAGTCCGCACTACCACAGTGAGGAATATCGCCGACCATTGTATCATAAGAATATTGAGCAAGGCATCTTTCAGGCGGGCTATGCGATGGATGACTACTCAGGCATCATTTTCAAAAATGGAAAGCCCTTTAAGGTGGTATCACTAGGTGAAGAATACAATTCCTATTTCGTTTCCCTAAAGGATGGTAAAGTAGTAGAAGAAAAACTTGAGTCGGTCATCATCCGGTAGTTCTATCTTTATCGCCTCTGAAAGTTTATGGACACGGGGTCCTAAAGGAAACCCCATATAATTCAATGAAGTATAATTTATGACAGTGAAGTGACAAAGTAGAATTTGAGTGTTAGCCAGCAATGAAACTGATACATACTTACCTTACTGAGCACAGACCATGCATCCGTAATATTAGCCTCAGCAATGAATTCATCCCTCAAAACAGGCCGTAGAGGGGGTATGGCTGGTAAAAAATAATTGAAAAAATGACCGTTGCCATACATACACCTTACATCTCAGTATTAAAAAGTGAGTGATTATTACATGTAGCACCCTTTTTATACTTGATATAGGTACATAGGGTACCCCTACGGTCACTTTTCTAGCTTGAAATTGACCTTAGTCCCCCCCAACCTACCCTTTTTGTCCTTGAAAAATGACCTTACACATACCCTCCACACACATTTCATACTTGATCTAAGAACGTAGAGCTACCCTACGATGACTTTTCACTACTGAAAAGCGACCGTAGCCCTGGCTTCCGCATCCTGATCATCTTAAAAACCGAACCTAAGCCGGATATACGCACCCCTTTCAAGCAGGCAGCGCTATGGTTGTCATAGTTCGACAAAAGTTTACAACTTCCTCCCGGGCTCAGCCAGATCGGCCAATCAGTTCCACTGAAGCCAGAGAGGGCAAGCTTCTCAAGCACCCTCCATCAAGCACTGGGGTTATAGGATGCGTAGTCGTTGATAAACATTTGTCAACGTTTAAAAACGGATAGCACGGAAACGTGGTATTTTTATATCTTATAGGGTTAAAATATAAAAAATTAGCGTATCTTGGGTTTATAAAGTGGATAGGCGCGCGGCGTGGAACGCAATTGCATCTACACAGATGTTGGCGCGCATTAAAAAAAACATATTGAAACAGACCTTATTCATATTAACAATTGTTCTATTTACTACAGCTGACTCGATAGCTTGTAGCTGTGGTGGACTTGACCCGATTTCCAAATCTGATTATGAAAGTGCAGGTGAAGTTTTTATTGGACGTGTAATCAAAGTTGAAGAAGATAAAGACAATTGGAGAAAAGCTGTTACTTTTGAAATAATTGATGAACTCAAAACTATTGAACAGAAAACAGAGATAACAATTTGGACTGCTCTTGATGGTGCAGCTTGTGGACTTAGCGTAAAGGAAGGGGATAAATGGTACATATTCGCTTATCGTAATGACGACAAAGAATTGGTCGCAGGACTCTGTGGTCGTAGTGTCAATTTAGACAAGAAATTTCGGATAAAAGACTACGGACTTAAATATGCTTATTTGGAAAAACGGGCTTGGAAAAAGGACTTAAAGCGCTACAAAAAAGAAAAACGATTTATGCGAATCAAGGGTAGAGAGTTAGGGCAAAACAGGCAGCAGCTATCTTACCAAATACATGCACGAGTAGCCCTTCATAGGAACGCACCTTGGAAGCGTTCTGTATCTGGGTCTTTTCGTTGATCCAGTTGAAGAAGGATT
>JBBSOG010000366.1:0-6382 GCA_038259985.1 Cytophagales bacterium | reverse complement strand
TTTACCCGGACTTATTGCTAGTATATGGGCAGATAATAATGATATTGCGGCGTCAATTGGGAGTACTTTTGCTGATTTTACATCCTGGCAGTATAATCTGGTTTTTGGAATTTTAATTATATTATTTACGTTCTTTTACACGGCGATCACGATCAACTCAAAGCAGATTGGAGATGATATGAAAAGAAATGGTGGATTTGTTCCTGGTGTTAAACCAGGTCAACCTACTGCTGAGTTTATTGACGCTGTACTTTCAAGGATTACATTGCCCGGCTCTATTTTTCTTGCGCTAATTGCAATCTTACCTGCACTTGCAAGTGTGGTAGGTATCACTACTGAGTTCTCTTATTTTTATGGAGGAACCTCTTTGCTGATTATGGTAGGTGTAATCCTGGATACCTTACAGCAGATTGAAAGTTACCTGCTAATGAGACATTACGAAGGCATGATGAAATCAGGAAGAATAAAAGGTAGGTCTGAGAATGCCGCAGTAGCGTAAAAGAAATACATTTTTATTCAAACAATATTTATGGCTAAACAAGCATCAATAGAGCAGGACGGAACTATTTCGGAGGCATTATCAAATGCGATGTTTAGAGTTGAGCTAGAAAACGGACACCAGGTAATAGCACATATATCTGGCAAGATGAGAATGAATTACATCAAAATATTACCTGGTGACAGAGTAAAACTTGAAATGTCACCATATGATTTGTCTAAAGGTAGAATTGTATATAGATATAAGTAAGCAATGAAAGTAAAAGCATCCATAAAAAAGCGAAGTTCCGACTGCAAGATTGTCAGAAGGAAAGGCAAGTTATATATTATTAATAAGAAGAACCCTAGGTTTAAGCAAAGACAAGGTTAATTATGGCTAGAATTGCAGGCGTAGATATTCCCGATAATAAAAGAGGAGAAATAGGTCTTACCTATATCTTCGGCATTGGCAGAAGTTCTGCTCACAAAATCCTTAACCAGGCTGAAATAGACCTGAATAAGAAAGTGGGTGAATGGAGTGATGATGAATCTAATACAATACGTAGTATTATTGCTAATGAGCTCAAAGTCGAGGGTGTACTAAAATCTGAGGTTCAGATGAGCATAAAGCGATTAATGGATATTGGTTGTTACCGTGGTTTGAGACATCGTAAAGGGCTACCAGTAAGAGGTCAAAAGACTAAAAACAATGCCCGTACTCGTAAGGGTAAACGTAAAACTGTTGCAAATAAAAAGAAAGCTACTAAGTAGAGTTTAGTTATGGCTCAGAAAAGAAAAGATAAAGCAAAGAAAAGAGTGGTAGCGGTTGAATCCGTTGGACAAGCTCATATTAAAGCCTCTTTTAATAATATTATTATCTCTATAACAAATATGTCCGGACAAGTTGTTTCCTGGGCATCAGCAGGTAAGATGGGCTTTAAGGGATCAAAGAAGAACACTCCTTATGCCGCTCAAACCGCCGCAGCAAACTGTGCCCAGGTCGCTCATGATTTGGGTATGCGCAAGGTGGAAGTATTCATCAAGGGGCCGGGTGCTGGACGCGAATCAGCTATCAGAACCCTCCAGAATACTGGTTTAGAAGTTACAATGATCAAAGACGTGACTCCTTTACCACACAATGGATGCCGTCCCCCTAAAAGAAGAAGAGTATAAAATACGATACACAATTATGGCAAGATATAGAGGCCCTAAGTCTAAAGTAGCAAGAAAGTTTAACGATCCTATATTCGGTCCCAGCAAAGCTTTGCAAAAAAAAGGATATCCTCCAGGACAACATGGTCGTGGTAGACGTCGCAAGCAGTCTGAATATGCAGTCCAGTTAATGGCAAAGCAAAAAGCAAAGTACACTTATGGGGTGCTGGAGCGTCAATTTGCCAATCTTTTTGAAAAAGCTAACAGTAGTCAGGGAATTACTGGTGAGATTCTACTACAATTGCTTGAGTCAAGACTTGATAACGTAGTCTTTAGACTTGGAATATCTCCTACCAGAAGAGGTGCAAGGCAACTTGTTGGCCACAAGCATATCACTGTGAACGGAGAAGTAGTAAATGTGCCTTCTTACCATGTCAAATCAGGTGATTTAGTAGGTGTGAGAGAAAAATCTAAATCATTAGAGGCTATAACCAATAGCTTAGCTACCCATAATACCAGCCGGTTTGGATGGCTAGAGTGGGATAAATCACAAATGGCAGGAAGATTCAATAACGTTCCTCAAAGAGATGAAATTCCTGAGAACTTACAAGAGCAACTCATTGTTGAACTCTATTCTAAGTAAGCTTCATTTTCATTTCAATTTTTAAACGTAGTATACTAAATTAATATGTCGATACTAGCATTTCAAATGCCTGAAAAGGTGGTTATGGAGAAAGCAGACAATTTTCATGGTCTGTTCACTTTTAAACCACTGGAAAGAGGTTACGGGGTTACTGTTGGCAATGCGCTGAGAAGAATTTTATTATCCTCTCTTGAAGGTTACGCTATCACCGGCGTAAAATTTCCTAGCGTGATGCATGAGTTTTCCACCGTAGAAGGTATGGTAGAAGACGTTTCCGAAATAATTCTGAACCTAAAAATGGTTCGTTTTAAAAAGATAGCTGAAGATTTTGTAGATAATAAGATTATCATCCCTATTAAGAATCAATCTACATTCACCGGGGCTGATATTCAGAAACATGTCACTTCCTTTGAAGTACTTAACCCAGAACACATTATTTGTCATTTGGATCAATCTGTGGATATAGAGGTGGAGTTGTATATAGAAAAAGGAAGAGGTTATGTGCCTTCAGATGAGAACAAGCAGAGCGATCAAACCTTTGGGATCATTGCCTTGGATTCTATTTTCACGCCTATTAAAAATGTAAAATTCAGTGTTGAAAATACCAGGGTGGAGCAGCGGACTGACTATGAACAACTTATCCTTGATATTGAAACTGATGGGTCAATACACCCAGAAGATGCCCTAAAAGGGGCTGCCAACATATTGATTAAGCATTTCATGTTATTCTCTGATCAGAATATGATTTTAGAGACACCACAGCAAGGCGAACCTGATACTGTGGATGAAGAAATGTTGCATATGAGAAAATTACTTAAGACTCCTTTAAATGATCTTGATCTGTCGGTAAGGGCTTACAATTGCCTTAAAGCGGCTGATGTAAAAACTTTAGGTGATTTGGCGCAACTTGAAATTTCTGATATGATGAAATTTCGTAATTTTGGAAAAAAATCATTAGCTGAACTGGAACAACTTATTGTTGATAAGAGTCTTTCTTTTGGAATGGATTTAAGTAAGTATAAACTAGACGAAGATTAACCTAGTACACGAAGCAGTTTAGCTGAAAATAGTAATGAAGTAATGAGACACGCAAAGAAATTTAATCATTTAGGACGTACGGCGCCACATAGGAAAGCCATGTTGGCAAATATGGCTACGTCTTTGATTCTTCATAAACGAATCACCACCACTATTGCTAAGGCCAAAGCCCTTAGAAAGTATGTTGAGCCTTTAATTACCAAATCTAAGTCTGATACTACCCATTCAAGAAGAGTGGTGTTTTCTTATCTTCAGGATAAGACATCAGCACATGTTCTTTTTAGTGAAGTTGCTGAGAAAGTGGCTGATCGTCCGGGAGGATATACACGTATCATCAAGCTGGGTAATCGTCTGGGCGATAATGCTGATATGTGCCTGATTGAACTGGTAGATTTTAATGAGGTTTATCAGCAAGAAGATTCGACTAAGAAAACCCGTACAAGAAGAAGTAGAAGAGGTGGAGGGAGCCAGAAAGATGATAGTACCGGAAAGCCAGAAGCAAAAGCTGTACCTACAGAAGAAAAGGTAGAGGAAGAAGTTAAAGCAGATCAAGTTGATGAAGTCTCACAACCTGTAGAAACCTCTGAAGAGGAAGCTAAAGATCAGGTAGATACCGAGAATGAAACAAAAAGTGAAGAGAATAATCTTTCAGAAGAACCCAAAGAATCGGATGATTCAGAAGAAAAGGAAGAGAAATAACATTTTACTATTCAATACTAAGGGGGTTATGCTGATGGTGAAACACAGCCTAATCCCTTTTTTTTTATGATATAATTATTAAAATTGCTGAAAATTAAGATATGAAGCTCCTAGATAAAGCACCAGCTATTTTACTTTTAGAAGACGGAACCTTTTATCATGGCAATGCCATCGGAAGAAAAGGTACAAAAGGTGGAGAAATTTGTTTTAATACTGGAATGTCCGGATATCAGGAGATATATACTGACCCATCATATTACGGACAGATTATAGTAAATACTACTTCACATATTGGAAACTATGGGGTCTTGGATGAAGAACAGGAATCAAAAGCCCCAAAAATAAGTGGATTAGTGGTTAATGACTTTTCAAATACCTACAGTAGGGAAAAGGCCGATCACGGCCTACAGTATTATTTGGACAATGCAGGGATTGTGGGCATTACAAATATTGACACCAGGAAACTTGTTAGACATATTCGTTCCAAAGGAGCTATGAATGCGGTGATTTCTTCTGAAATCACTGATCTGGATGAATTAAATGAGATTTTAATGCATGTACCGTCTATGGATGGGTTAGAACTATCCTCTCAAGTGAGTACAACAGAGGAATACACTGTAGGATCTGAACAAGCGGAAAAAAGGGTAGCCGTGCTGGATTTAGGCATTAAAACGAGCATTTTAAAAAACTTAACTGAAAGAGATTGCTACTGTAAAGTATTTCCTGCAAAAACTGCCTATGAGGAAATGAAAGCCTGGAACCCTGATGGATATTTTGTTTCCAACGGTCCAGGTGACCCGGGAGCAATGCAATATGCAGTGGATACAGTCAAGAGTATTTTGAAGGATGATAAGCCTCTTTTTGGGATTTGTTTAGGGCATCAGATACTGGCAAGGGCAAATAATGTGTCTACTTACAAGATGCATCATGGACATCGAGGGCTTAACCATCCGGTGAAAAACCTTGAGTCAGGAAAAAGTGAGATTACTTCTCAAAATCATGGATTTTCAGTAAATCTAGAGGAATCGGAAAAAAATGACAAGCTAAAAGTCACCCATATCAACCTGAACGATAATACAGTGGCAGGGATCAAAATTTTCAACCGTAAAGCTTTTTCTGTGCAATACCATCCTGAGTCTTCACCCGGCCCTCATGATTCCCGATACCTTTTTGATCAATTCCTCCAATTGATGAATACATAATGAATAACAATCTGTAAATTTGAGCTATAAACTTACTTAGCGCACTTAACTTTTATTTTATGAGTATTATCAAGAAAATTCACGCCCGCCAAATATTGGACTCTCGCGGAAACCCTACTGTTGAGGTAGATGTCATTACAGAAAACAATATTCTAGGCAGAGCTGCAGTACCTTCAGGCGCCTCAACCGGCCAGCATGAGGCGGTAGAATTGAGAGATAATGACAAAGGGTTTTTTATGGGAAAAGGCGTCACAAAAGCGGTAGATAATGTTAATAATTCTATTGCTGAAAAATTACTAGGTATATCGGTTTATGAGCAAAATCTGATTGATCATACCATGCTGGATTTGGATGGGACGCCCAATAAATCTAAGCTAGGCGCTAATGCCATATTAGGTGTTTCTTTAGCGGCTGCCAAAGCAGCAGCACAGGAATTAGGCCAGCCCTTATATAGATATATTGGCGGGGTAAATGCCAATACTCTTCCTGTTCCCATGATGAACATTTTGAATGGTGGAAGCCATGCCGATAATGCCATTGATTTCCAGGAGTTTATGATCGTTCCTGTGAAAGCAGAAAACTTCTCAGAAGCATTACGCATGGGAACTGAGGTATTCCATCATCTGACAAACTTGCTTAAAAGCAAATACCTTTCTACTAATGTGGGTGATGAAGGCGGATTTGCCCCTAATATTACTTCTAATAAAGAGGCGATTGAAGTGGTATTGCAAGCCATAGAAAAAGCTGGTTATAAACCAGGCGAAGAAATATTTATCGCCCTAGATGCTGCTTCAACAGAATTCTACGATAGCAATAAAGAAGTATATAAGTTTTCATCATCCGGAGAAGAATTGTCTTCGGCAGATATGGCTAACTATTGGAAAGAGTGGGTTGATCAATATCCAATTATATCTATTGAAGATGGTATGAGTGAAGATGATTGGAATGGCTGGAAAATACACACAAATTTACTTAAAGATAGATGCCAGTTAGTGGGTGATGACCTTTTTGTTACCAATGTAGAACGTTTGCAAGATGGTATTGAGAAGGGGGTAGGAAATGCCATTCTAATCAAAGTAAATCAAATTTGTTCACTAACCGAAACCATTGACACGGTTAAACTTGCCAAAAGAAATGGTTACAAAAGTATCATCTCTCATCGCTCTGGGGA
>JBBSOG010000365.1:0-6430 GCA_038259985.1 Cytophagales bacterium | reverse complement strand
ATTAACGAATGTTCAACCAGGAATAGTTTGCATAAGCTGCAAAAAACATACTGATATTAAAAAAATTTCAAAAAAAGCATGATGAAGTGGGAAGAGATCAATAAGCCGTCAAAACGGTCGAGAAAGCCCCCATGCCCGGGCAACTTGGTTCCTGAATCTTTGATGGCAATGCTTCTCTTGAAAAGTGATTCTACCAGATCGCCATACGTGCCTGCTACTACAATAATAGCCCCAACAATCAGCCATTGCCAAGCCTCCAAATCCTGGTAGAAAACGGAAAGCATGCAGGCAGTAAGCAAAGCCGTAACTGCCCCCCCTATACTTCCTTCCCAGGATTTTTTTGGGGAAACACGTGCAAAAAGCTGGGTCTTGCCGTACTTGACCCCGGCAAAATAAGCGCCTGAATCACTCGCCCAAAACAGGGAAAGCACACCCAATACGATTTGAAAACTGTACCCTCCGTTAGTGAAAGCGATTACATTGAGTAAGGCAAAAGGGACCGCGACATAGAAAATACCACATAGGGTATAAGCAATACTGGTGAAAGGCTTTTTATCTGATTTTTTATATAATTTGATAAAAAAAATACTCGCGGTCACCGGAAACATCAGCAAATAATATTTGGCTTCCAGGAAGCCCCCCTCCACAAAAAAGCTAAGGCAATATACCAACGCACCGGCAAAGGTTCCGGTAGACTTCAAGGGCAGCATGCCGTCCAATCCGGTAAGCTTATAAAATTCCAGTTGGGTGAGTATACAGATCGCGAGGAAGAGCGCAAAATAACTCCACATACTGAAATACACAGAAAAAATGATGACAAAGATACCGGTAAGGCCGGTAATCACTCTTTGGGTAATGTTGTTGTATTTATTTAAAACTGATATCATCTTCAATGATTTTCATGGCATTCATTACTTCATCCGGGGCAACATACAATTCTATAGAACCAAAATGATAAGATGTATCCTGTTTGTCAACCAAGACAGGTTTTAGGTGCCGGTCCTCGAGCACTGCCTTGACGATCTCTGCCCGGTACATCATATTGGTCGTGTATACTTTTTGCCATTTACTGTCCATTAGTCCGCGCCTTTTAGTTGAAAAATCCTTCTTCTGAAATTGAACAGTAAAGCAGCGGTCACCAGCAGTGCCAGCAAAGCGGTTCCTAAAGGTATCGCATCCGTATCCTCAACGTTCAGCTCTGTAGTTTTTTGTTGGTAGAGGTAAAGCATAATTAAGGTAAAACCGTTGTTCACAAAATGCGCAAATATAGGATACCATAAATTGCCCGACCAGTAGTAAATATAGCCAAATAATGCGCCTAATAAGAATCGCGGGAAAAACCCATAGAATTGCAAGTGGATAAAACTAAACAAAAAAGCAGCAATCCATATACCCGCATGATGACTGTTGGTCAGTGACTGAAACATGCGCTGCCCCAAGCCCCTGAATACCAGTTCCTCACCAATCGCCGGAAGCACTGCGATGACCAGCAAGCCAACCAGCAGCCCACCCACAGATTCAAAACGAGTGAGGTACTGTGTCAATTCCCTGAGTTGTTCTTCTTTGGCACTGGCGTATTCTTCAAATGCAGGGGAAAATTGTCCTAAATCCAGGTTCATATTCCACTCAATCACTATAGAATTAGCCAGCATGAAGCAAATTACTGTCAATCCTATCGTGAGCATGAGCGCAGTTTCCAAATACTTATCGTGAAAAATATCGGCAATATTTTTCTTCTCAATAAATGACCAAAAGGCTAAGGGAGCCACGATAAACCCAAACAATGAACTACACGCCTGAACAATCAACAACGCCTGGCGGGAATGTGGTGAGGAAGCTGGATCAAGAAAAGCTGAAACCATGCTTTGGTAGTCTGCACCAAATAGAGGCAGGGAGATCGCCATGCCTGCCAGGTTTCCCATAACCAGCCCTAGCATAATAAATCCAACCAATAGCATGAGAGAGGAAAAAACACTCATTTTTGGATTGGCATCAAATTCTTCAAATTCTTGTTTCATCGCGTAAAACTGTTCTTCATCTCGCCTAAGTTTAATTTTATTCCCCACCTTTTTTGGGAAGGCAGTCTTATAAGATAATTTATACCTTTAAGGTTATCTGCTTCTTTAATAAAGTTTCTTATTTAAGCATTTAATGGCAAAAAGAAACATCCGGGGATTAAAATTTGTATTGAGTAGGGCAATTATAAGAAAATATAGCTGATACTTATTATTATCTTTGCCTGCAATATACAAACACAAAAAGATAGCCTATTGGTACGGATTGGTAATTTAGAACTTGGAGCTTTTCCTTTGTTACTGGCACCTATGGAAGATGTGAGTGATCCACCTTTTCGGGCGGTTTGCAAAGAAAATGGAGCTGACCTGATGTATACAGAGTTCATTTCCGCAGATGGTTTGATCCGCGATGCCGTAAAAAGCGTGGAGAAACTTGATATTTATGACTACGAACGCCCCATCGGCATTCAAATATTTGGTGATAAAATAGACGCCATGCGCCAGGCGGCCGCGATTGCCGAAGAAGCCGGACCAGAGTTGGTAGACATCAATTATGGATGCCCGGTAAAAAAGGTAGCTTGCAAAGGCGCTGGCGCAGGAATTCTATTAGACCTTCCTAAGATGCAGGCCATGACTGCCGAAATTGTCAAGCAAGTGAAGCTGCCGGTCACCGTAAAAACCCGTCTGGGTTGGGATGACAATTCAATCAAAATACTGGAAGCTGCCAAGCGTTTGCAGGATGTAGGGATCCAGGCTTTGTCTATTCATGGGCGTACCCGCCAACAGATGTATAAAGGTACAGCCAACTGGGATTATATCGCCGAAGTTAAAAATCACCCCGACATTCACATTCCTATCTTCGGCAATGGCGATATTGACTCACCTGAGAAGGCTTTGGAATACAAAAACAAATATGGTGTGGATGGCATCATGATTGGACGGGCAGCCATCGGTTACCCCTGGGTTTTTCGGGAAATCAAGCATTTTCTGCAAACCGGTGAAAAATTGGCACCACCAACGATACGGGAGAGAGTAGAAACGGCCAAAAAACATCTGGAGTTTTCGGTGGATTGGAAAGGGGAACGTAAAGGGATTTTTGAAATGCGCCGCCATTATACCAATTATTTTAAAGGAATACCCGGCATCAAATCCCATCGTGCCCGTTTGGTAGAAACTGACTCTGCTGCGGAAATCTGCGATCTGCTTGATCATATCGCACAGGAATATGATGGTTATTTTCGTCAGGAAGCCATAGCATTCTGATGAAGCAGGCAACACAAATTAGAAAATCACTTAAGATATCCCCCCAATGGTTGCCCTGGATGATATTGGCGTTGTTAGCTTTAGTGTGGGGCAGTTCCTTTATTTTGATCAAAAAAGGTTTGACGGCCTTCTCTGCCGGTGAGGTTGGTGCTTTGAGAATTGTATCCGCCGCTGCTTTTTTGCTTCCAGTGGCTGTACCCAAAATTGGCAAACTCAGCGCGAAGCAAAAATGGATTTTACTTGTCATCGGCTTCGTAGGCAGTTTTATTCCGGCTTTTCTTTTTGCCATTGCCCAGACTTCCCTCAGCAGTTCGCTTACTGGGATTCTCAACGCCCTGACACCACTTTGTACCTTGCTACTGGGAGCGGCTTTCTTTGGAAAAACCATCACTGCTAAAAATGGTATTGGTTTAGGAATCGGATTTATTGGTTCGTTGATTCTGATCCTGGGGGGCACTGGAAATTCTGTTGGCGAATTTAATATTTATGCGCTGCTGGTCATCGGGGCTACCATCTGCTACGGGCTAAATCTCAACATCATTAAAAACTACACACCCGAGTTGAACCCAGTAATCATCACTAGCGTGTCGCTGCTCTTTGTCTTGCCTTTGGCTGCCGTTTACTTGTTTGGTTTTACTGATTTTGCCGAACACGCGCAACAGCCAGCATCACACTGGCCACTGCTAGCAGTAATCGCATTGGGAGTGATTGGCACGGCACTAGCACTAATCCTTTTCAATAAATTAGTGCAGATGCAGACCGCCGTTTTTGCCAGTTCCGTGACTTATGTTATTCCAATTGTCGCGGTAATCTGGGGTGTTTTGGATGGCGAGGCTTTGTCGGTATACCACTTTTTGGGTATGGGCGCTATTCTTTGTGGAGTCTATGTGGCCAATCGTTTGTAAAAGAAAATGCAGGACTAAGCCTGCTCATTCACTACGATTTTCTCAATCATATCATCCTTGCGGATTTGGTCAATCACCTCTAAGCCTTCTACAACTTTGCCAAAGGCAGTGTGCTGACGGTCCAAGTGCTGGGTATTCTCCCGATTGTGACAGATAAAAAATTGTGAGCCACCGGTATCCCGTCCGGCATGGGCCATAGAAAGCACGCCCTTGTCATGGTATTGCTTGTCCCCATCCAGTTCACATTTGATGGTATAACCCGGGCCACCGGTGCCAGTGCCCTTGGGGCAACCGCCCTGGATCATGAAGTTAGGAATCACCCGGTGAAATTTGAGGCCGTCATAAAAACCTTCTTTGCTTAGCTTAGTAAAGTTCTCTACGGCAATAGGCGCGTCTTCTTCATAAAATTCCACTTTCATGACGCCTTTATTGGTGTGTATTTCTGCTGTTTTCATAGTTTGTTAACTTATAAATTGGGCAGCAAGTTTAATTAATCATTTCCGCTTATTGAAATCAATTTTATTTTTTGTCACTACATATCATTGGTAATCTATCGAAACCTTTGTAGTTTCATCGCGTTAGCTAAACCAAAAAGCAAATGATGGAAAGCACCCAGACTACTACCAAAGAAACACTGGAACAGGAAATTACTGCCCTGGAAGCCCAGTTAAGTGGAGATATGTTCGCCGATATGGACATCCGCGATAAGATTCACAATCTCAAAATGAAGCTTACCGGCACTAAGCCTATGGATTCTTCCATTGACTGTGTGGGCTGCGGAAGCTGATTTCTAAAAAAATCGTTAAAATCTTTGTCAAGTATCAAAGTCCACCAGCGCCTGATGGAGTTGGCTGACTGTCATGGCCTCTTCGCCTACTGCTGAGGCCACGCGCTTGGTAGAACCGGAGCGCACATCCCCGGCAGCAAAAATGTCGGGCATGCTGGTTTCTAAGAAATACGTAAGTTTAAGGGTTTTTATACCGTAAATATAGGTTACATCACATGTCATTCAGAACGTTCAATAGGCAAGGCTTGTTTATGTAATGGAATATTTATCTTTCCTAGCTCTACATAGAATATCTTTCGAGAAGGGTTTCTAAATCCCAGAAAATATGGAAATGCTGCAATTAACCCATTTCACTTAAGTAACAGCAAAAAAATAACTTCACGATATTGATTATCTTTCGGTAAATGCCAAAACGATGAAAATTGACAGCTTGGAACTATAAGATAATTTTTCACTGGGCTAAATGAACGGTAAAAACGGCACTTTGTCGCCAAACAGTTTGGTCATGGGGGCATTAAAATAGTTTGTGAAACTTTTAGCATTGATCCTGGCAAGTTTCATACGGGCTTTCGGGAATTAATTGAAAAGGAAAAATTACCCGAGGGGTCGGGTTCGTAAACCAGGAGGAGGTAGAAAAAGAACTCTCTTGGAAGCTGAAGTGCCAAAGGTTTTTGCCGAAGTAGTAGGGGATTACTGGCTTTGTTAACCGCATGATTTACCGTAGGGCTGCAAACAACAAATGCCGCAAGGATGAACCCGGTAGATTGTCTAAAGGATGAGTATTGTCTGATGATGAATACGGTCATTTAAGTAATCAAGCATAAGTAATACGTTCACGTCGGACGGTATTTCTTTGCTGTTAATGTCCAGTGTGGAGCGCTTAATAGTTAGCGTCTTATGTTCGTTAAATAAAAGCGCACGGAGGGGGCAATCCTTTCAAAACTTATCATCCCAGTCGCATGCCTCAGGCTGGTGACAAATATATTATAGCGCCTCTGGCCCGAGTTCAACTATTTTAAAGATTACGTGCCGGAAGCAATTCCATTCTGGCCCTAGCAGATAGCCGTCACATGACTAAAGCAGGAAATAAAGAAAACGAACGCGTTACGCTGCGTTAAGTGCGCCCAAGGGGGGAGACACATCTAACATAAAATTCACTTACCATTTTTCTTCATCTGATTATCTATAGGTTTTTGAACCTTTTCATACCAAAGATAAAAACCAAAACCCATAAGAACTAAACCCATTCCAGCTACTGAAAAAAAGCCAATTGAATCCATTACCAATTGTTTACCAACATCATTGAGAACACCCCTTTTATGCTGAAGTAGTATAAGGTATGCGAATCAAGGGTAGCGAGTTAGGGCAAAACAGGCAGCAGCTATCTTACCAAATACATGCACGAGTAGCCCTTCATAGGAACGCACCTTGGAAGCGTTCTGTATCTGGGTCTTTTCGTT
>JBBSOG010000364.1:0-6458 GCA_038259985.1 Cytophagales bacterium | reverse complement strand
TGAGCAGTCATCCCACGCTGCTGGAATACTATCAGGAGTTTCGGGTTTTGTACAATGAAATGAGGCAAAACCTGACCCAATACATCAAAAAAAGCCGTTCGCTGGATGGTCATGCGGTCAACCAAAACCTGCTTGCCCTGACTGAAAGCCTGATCATGAGCATGGCTATTTTTCAGGAAGAGTTTGAGATTGACCTGCCCCAGCGTCCACCGGTAGATTTGTTTAAGTTTTTTATGCGCTTAACCCGTCTGGTACACACCGAACTCAACTGTATGCCCGAAGACGAAAGGCTCATCGTCTATGGTGCGCTCAACCAGAATTTTGGGGCGGGCACGATTGAAAATACGATCACCTCTGTGCTAAACCTTAAATACGCACACCGGGATATTTATCATGTGACGTCCTCACTGCACCAAATGATCGGTAAGCTATCAGAGATTATTTCCAAACTTCCCTTCAGCGCACCTTCTACGTATCAGAAACCCCGGGAAGAACCCAAACCCCAGCCGGAGCCGGAAGCACCCAAAAGGGTAGGTTCTACCGTCAAAGTTTTTCGGGGTGGACGGCAGTTGTAAATTAAGCTTTCTGGAAAACCAGCGCTACATTTCCTAGTGCGATGATATCGCCTTCATGAAGGAGGGTGCCATATTTACCTATTTTATGCTCATTCACATAGACGCCGTTAATAGACAGGTACCAGTCCAAAATGCCGTGGTCTTGGTACCACTGCCCGTCCCGGATGTACCATTGTTCATTACCCCGCCCATCTAAGGTTTTTTCCAGGGTAGCATGATGGCGGGAGACGCTGGCTTCGTTTTTTTCCTCAATGCATATATCGTTTCGTTCAGCTTGATCTTCACTAAACCGGCCGATAGTTAATCTGGGTTTTTGGTGGTTTTGCGATAATGTACTGACACAAAAGCTTTGCCCCAGTCGTTCATCTGAAATGAGGGTGAGTTTCCAGCCATGTTGCTGGCCGACCTTGCTTTCCGTGAAGCGGAGTTCCGGAGAGAAATTAGGTTTCTCCGAAAAATCGCTGCTGCTGAGCAATTCCAGTATCTGAGCGACATCCTGAAACCTTTCGTGGGCATGGGGCTTGAGGCACTTCACGATAATATTTTTCCAGAAGGCTTTGACTTGGGTGTCAATCAGCCGGGTATAGTCCCAGTCTTCGTGTTTCTTCTTCTGCTCATATTTCAGCGGGTCTTTTTCGTACTGCTCAAAAGAGCCAAAGGGCAAATGACCGAGGGTAAGTAGTTCGTACAATACCACGCCAAAGGCATAGATATCGTTGGTGGGCCCGGTGTTTTTGTATGCCAGTTCCCCATTCGCCTGCTCCGGTGGCGCGTAGGCGGCGGACGCGAAAACCTGCTTGGCATGTCCCCTGATATCAGTTTGTGTCAAGCGCTTGTGCAGGCTTACCGATATACCAAAATCTGTCAGCACGTAGTTTTGCGGTTTGCACAAAATATTTTCAGGCTTTATATCCCGGTGGACAATCCCTTTTTCATGCATGGCCATCAAACCTTTGCAGATATCTTCCGCAATTTTTAGCACTTTGTGGTCATCCTGGGCATGGCCGATAAGGTCCCGCAAGCTGCCTCCCTCACAAAATTCCATGATCAGCAGCGGATTACCTTTCAACTCCTGGTAGCTGAATATTTTGACGGCATAGGGCGTGGCAAGCGTTTCACTGATTTTGAATTCCTGGTAAATTCTCTCCAGAAAATTAGCCCGTTCGCTAGGCAGTACTTCCCACATGCGGTAGAGCTTGATGGCATACTGATTACCTTGATGCTCCGCCAGATACACACTACCAAAACCGCCGCTGCCTATTTCTTCTTTGATCAAAACGTCAAACGCTTCCAGATGAACGGATTGCGGCAAGCGAAATGATATTTTTTCAGGGGCAGTCATCGGAAAAGTTTAGCGGATTAACCCAACTCAAACCTGAAGACTTTATTTCCCAGAATCAATCGGGTGTGATCAGTAAGGGGTACTTCCTCAAGCACTTGCACAAAAGTAGCCTGATTAGAGCTTTTGTCAATAATCACCCATTTTTCTTGTCTTTTCTCAATACGGGCATGGAGTTTACCGGAGATACTATGGTCATCGGGTTCCAGGTTAAAGCGGTTCAGGTCTGTTTGCTGTTCAGTAAAATGTTTAACTGCCCCATTCATTTCGTCACTCAGGGTAAAAGAGTCATGTTGGTCATGGGCAAGGTTAAACTGGCCAAACTGCATGGTTTTATTGCCTTTATTTTCGGGCTTGGAAGCCACTGCCATGCCCGATGAAAAACGAAATATTCTGTTGCCCAGGATAATCCTGACACCATCCTGCAACGTCTGGAAATGTAAAGCCTGGATGAAAGTAGCTCCGTTGGAACTGATGTCTTCGACTGTCCAGATTCCCTTATCTTCCCTGAGTAGAATGTGGCCCTCGCCGGAAATACTGGGATTGCCGGGGTCTATCACTTCCCTGTTCAGGATGATCTCTTCATTTTCACCCAGGTCAGCGCTGATGGACATGTCGGGAGCAGTTTCATTGATCAAAGAAAACTTTCGTTCCCCGGATAATTTTCCAAAGTTCAGATTGCTAAAATTTATGGTTTGTTTGGAGGCCTCTACCGGGGCAGCAGGTTCTTCTTTTTTTGCGCCGGTGAAGCCACAATTAGGGCAGGGCGTACTTACAGAAACCTGTAATACCAGGGGGTAAGAACATTCCGGGCATTGGTATCCGCTGCCAAAAGAAGAGCGTTCATCTTTCTGGTCCAGATAGGGTTTGTCCGATCTTTTGCCTACCACCGTTTTGTTAGAACGGGTCACGGAAGGTTCACCCGGTTTTCTGTTCCAAGGCTCTTTGATAGGCGCTTTGGGGGGATCAGAATCTTCTTTCTTGGGTTTAAATTTATTTCTAAATGGATTTCTCATATCGTTTAGTTTTTATCCTGGACATCTGTGGTAAGTACTTTTAATTGCGCACTGATGTTCTTCACTACTGTATTAAGGGTATTGATCATATATTCTTGTTCGGATATGCTATCGGGATGGAACGGATTTTCAGCATCATAAGGTATGTGGAGGCTATGACTGATCGCGGCAAGTTTTTCCCGCGACTGAGGCTTAATTGCCAAACTATCGTTTGCTTCAGCCAACTGGTTTTTGATGAAATTATGGGCATCCGTCAGGGATTCGTTGACCTGCTCAAGCTCAGGGTTTTCATGGCAGGTAGCACAGTCTTCAATAAGTTTTTTCGTGTTGGCGATCTGTTTTTCCAGCTTGTCATTGAGTAGTTTTAGCTCCCCCTGAAAGTCATAGGCATGAGTGGGCAAGTCTTCGGCTGGTGGACTTGCTGGATTTTTGCTGAATGCTACTTCAGGCGGTGAGGATGATTTTTTCTCAGTTTCAGCTATTTCATTGGCTTCATCGCCATTTTCCGGGATGATTATTTGTGTCGGATAAGCCACTTGCTTTGCCCGGTCTTCCTGCTCAGCATCCGCTGATTTATTACCATTCCAGACAAAGACTACCCAGACGAGGATAATAAATAACAAAGTAAAAAGCAGCAGAAAAGCCCATCGTATCTTCCTGTTGGGGGCTTTGACTTTCTGTGGCTTGTCAGTGCTTTCTATCGATGTCACTTCGGCGAGAATCACAGTGATGTTATCGGTGCCGCCCATGCGGTTTGCCCGCTCCACCAAGCTGGACGTGGCTTCATGCACATCTTCATGCTGTTCCAGTATTTGCTGAATATCTACGTCACTCAACATGCCATTGAGTCCATCACTGCATAAAAGTATCTTTTCGCCCTCCTCCAGCTTTTTGCTCGTATAGGAAGGTGAAGGCCTGGTATCCATGCTTCCTAAGACTTGTAGTATGATATTACTCTGCTCGTGAAGCCTTGCTTCTTCAGCGGAAAGTTCCCCATTTTGTACCATTTGCCAGACCAGGGAATGGTCATCAGTATAGGGCGATAAAGGGTCCCTTTGGGTTTTTTGATAGAGATAACAACGACTATCGCCGCACCAGCTAAGATGAATGTGGCCGCCTACAATCCAGGCGATGATTGCTGTGGTGCCCATGCCTTCGCATTCAGTATGGGTGCTGGTATGTTCCAAAATCTGAAAATGCGCTTCCAAAAGCAGGTTTTTCAAATATTTTTCCACATCTTTTTGCGATAGCGGTGCTTGCTGCAATTTCAAAATCCTTTCCTCAATGACTTTGCAGGCGATGGCGGAAGCTACTTCACCTGCATTGGCGCCACCCATGCCATCAGCTACCATCAGGAGGATGCCCATTGGGTTGGGTTCTTCCGCTGACAGGTCAATGATGACAAAGCTATCTTCGTTGTGGTTCCTGACCAGGCCCACATCGGTAGTGCCAAAATAGTTTAACGTAGCTTCTGTAACATTCACAATAGTAGATTTTAAACTTAATTACCCGAAACTTGACTGGCCATCAGCGGGGAGACGGCCTGCAAAAGCCAATGATCCTCCTCTCTGGCGTAGATGGCTACCAGTTCAATCTCTATTTTACCCAGGCTAATTTTTTCGGTAAACAAAGCGCCTCCCAAAACCTCGCGATCTTTAAACTGTACGTCTTTGATATCTGCTGTCCCTTGGGCATTCCAGTCAACTTGCTTCAGGTCTATGGTCGTGGATTTAATGTTCGCCTCATCCGGGCTTTCTCCAGCTTCCACATAGTAAACCAATAATTTGCCGGATGGAGGGAGTGAATCGCTGGCGTTCAGGCCTGCTATCCCCGGTTGAAAACGGGTAAGGGCACCATCAAGTTTGAGTTCTTTAATTTCAAATACCCGGTACTCAGCACTTGAGTTAATCTTTTTTACCTTGGTCAATGAACAGACCGGCTTATATTTTTCTTCCACTTCTTTAAAGTTAACATCTTCTTTCCAGGGCGTTCTGGTACTGCTGGGCATCCATAAATCCCGGTTGACCAACACACCGATGCCGTAGGCTTTGCCAAAATAGTTTAAAATACCCCGCCCCATTCGTTCACCGGAAGGGGATTCCACCAGGTATTCCTGTCTCACCAGGTATACTGCACCATCAATGGCCTGGTTGAGCAGGTTTTGATTATACTGAAGTGCCATCAATTGAGGGATGCGAATGGAAGTGGAATCTACCTGGGCATGGGCCTGATGTGTAAAATGGAATACAAGGGAAAATACGATGATCAATTTTGTTGCTTCTTTCATACGATTATTGGCTGATATTTTTGATAGGGACTACAGAACCCAACGCGTCGTCCCTTCCGGTGGCGGGATTTTTATACCCTGCCGAGACGATGGCTACGGCCTGCGCAGTACCATCCCGAATGATAAAAAGCGGCCCACCGGAATTACCATGGTCAAAGCCGTAGCCCGATACGATAATGGTATTGTGGTCAAGCTTATCTTTGGCCACACTTGCCTTGCTGTACAATACTTCCAGCCCCTCCTCATTATTGAGTTGCTGAAATGTGCTGCCGTAAGTGTAGCCCAGACAATGCAGTTCGGTACCACTTTTCAATGAAGTAGACAGTTCGGGGGCCGCGGTGATGCTTCCTTGTTTATCGGTCTGAAAATAAGCCCAGTCCGTGCCATCGTAAATAGCTGCCTGAGCCAATACTACTTCCTGTCCATTGTATTTATCCTCCAAATGCTTGTCGGTAACCCTATTGGTGGTAAAATCATGGTTGGTAAAATCAAAGCGCATAGATTCGTCGGAAGAGACAGCGTAGAAATCATAGGTTACCTTGCCGCCCAGGCTGGCGAGTAGGTTGAGTTCGCTTTTTTCATAGAAATACATGTCTATGCAATGGCGGGCGGTGACAAACCTGCCATCATTTAACAAAAAGCCGGTGCAGTGACAATTTTCCGGCACTGGCTCATCAATCAGTACCTGGCCGTCCATTTCAGCGCGTATATTTTTGAGCCCCATATAAAAGACACTGCCTTTTACCTTAGCGATAGCTTGGGAAACGACTTCCTCGGGATTGATCACCTTAATTTGTTGGACGGGCTGTTTTCGTCGGGCAGCCAAACTGGCGATAGTAGCCTGTAGCTCTGCTTCCATCTTGCGTCGGTCGGCCAGCATTTCTTGTTTAAGCACCTCATTTTGCTGTACCGTCATGGAGAGGGAATCGGTGATGGCCACGTTGCTTTTGCGCAATGTATCCGTTTCATCGGCCAGCACTTCGGTTTTCCGGTTTAGCCGGAAAATAAAAAACCCGGCTATTAGGGTACCTATGACGAGCAAGGCAATCATGGAGATTACTGCCACCCGGTAGGGCCTTACCGCCTGGTTGACGACCAGCCCTATGCGCCGGGTCACGCCCAGGGCCGCCGCCCCGCTTTGGGTGATGTTAAACCGCAAGCGTGGCCCTTCGTAAGAAAGCTGAAATTCGTCTCCATTGCTAAGCTTCCAGGCTTCATATACCGGGGCGCCATTTACCAGG
>JBBSOG010000363.1:0-6459 GCA_038259985.1 Cytophagales bacterium | reverse complement strand
AAATTATGGTCTTATAATCGTGCCATCATCTTTTCGTACTGTCCAGTTTGACTTGGTGCTCATGGGATATTTAGCGGCCAGTTTTTCATTGATTTCTACCCCAAAACCCGGAGTTTCGTTGACCGACATATATCCCTCATTCATGGTTGGCGAGCCGGGAAAAACTTCCCGTAATTCATCTGAAAACAGCGCCGCTTCCTGAATACCAAAATTCCAAAGCGAATAGTCCATGTGGGCCTGGGCAGCGTGTCCTACCGGAGACACATCACCAGGACCATGCCAGGCGGTCTGGATTCCATAAAACTCACCCAGCCGAGCTACCTTCATGGCAGGGGTCAGCCCTCCGATTTGGGATACGTGAATCCTGATGAAGTCAAACCAATGGTTCACCATCGGTTCTTTAAATTCATTGATATTATTGAATAACTCACCCATAGCAATAGGAACTGTGGTATTGGCCCGCAGTTCTTTAAACCATTCCATATTCTCCGGCGAAAATGGGTCTTCAATGAAAAAAGGATGGTAATCTTCCAGTTGCTTGATCATGCCAATGGCATCTATAGGAGCGACACGTTCGTGAATATCGTGTAGTAGCTCTATCTCCTCTCCACAGGCCTTGCGCACGGCTTCAAACATTTTGGGCACGGACTTCAGGTAAGTGCCCTGGCTCATGTAAGAATCCGTTTCACTGGCAAAACCTGCTTCTTTGAAATCAGGCGTACCGGTAATCCCTGCACCACCGTATCCGCCTTGCTGGATGCGGATGTATTTGTATCCCCTGTCCATGAAGCTTTGCACGTCTTCCGCCACTTCCTCAGGGGTCTTGCCGTTGGCATGTCCATAGCAGGGGATAGCGTAGCGCACTTTGCCACCAAGTAACTGATAAACAGGCATATTGGCCCGTTTTCCTTTGATATCCCACAAAGCTTGGTCCAGGCCACTCAGGGCATTGTTAAGCACCGGGCCATTGCGCCAGTAGGAACTGACGTAAGCCGATTGCCACATGTCTTCTATATTGTCTACATCTTTACCGGCCGCAAATTCATTTAAATATTCTATCGCAGGTAGCACAGCAAAGGCCCTTTGTGTAAAAGTAGCGCATCCCAAACCGTACAGACCGGGTTCGGTGGTTTCTACTTTTACCACAATCAGGTTAGAGCCGTTGGGCCGTGTGCCAATCGCTTTTACACTTTTTATTTTTACCGGCGCCATGCCCCGGGCATAAGATGGTGTCTCTTTATCTTTTGCCTGAGCATTAGAAATGCCTCCAAACATACTTAATAATCCTGCGGAGCCTAGGCCTAGCATTTTCATAGAATCACGACGGTTAAACTTGGTTTTGTTTTCTTTCATTGGTGTAGTTTAATTATGATTGTTATATGTTCAATTATTTATGATCTGGATACTTTCGTAGGTTGATGATTAAAGTAGCCACAATAGGACGTAAACTACTAAAATACATATCAAACCTGGCATTCACACGTGTGCAAACTATCCAATTATAGTTCTCAGCTTTAACTTAAGCTTTCTATTACTTTTCTCATAATCTAATCTGAGAGGAACTATAGATATCTAAATAATATGTTTTCAATATCCATTTATTTAAAACTTTTTTTTAATCAAAGGATTCATCAGAACAGAAAAGACTAAACCTCCCAGAATAGACTTTTCTGCCAAATGAATATAAATCACGCTAGTATCCGGGATTTTGCTCCATTTGAATATTAGCATTTATTTCTAATATGGGAATGGGCTGAGCATAATCAGTACTCTCCCACTGAATAGTTCCTCCCCGTACACGTTCATAATAACCTGCTTCCTGAGCTCCAATTTGCCAGCGGCGTACATCAAACCACCAATGTCCTTCCCCAAACAACTCTGCCCATCGTTCATATTTTAGCGGATCGTTCATAAGTACAGGGTCGCTAGCCATGGTATTGTCCGAGAGACTCATATAATCCACTGGTGAATTAGCGTCAATGGGATAGCCATAAGCCCTGCGTTTTACTTTGTTAATGTACTCTAGCGCCATTGCATTATCTCCATTATTCATAAGGGTTTCGGCATATAAGAGATAGATATCCGCCAGGCGAAGCCAGTAAAAATTAGATCCATTCGCCATATTTATTTCTGTTTCGGTACCTTCCAGATTGATATATTTACGGAAACTCCAGGCTTCCATGTCCAGCTCATGGATATCCAAGTAATGGGATATGGCCCGCTCTTCGCCATTCACGATCATGGAATCTACGTAAGGCTGAAGACAAGATACCCAAAGCCGGGGGTCTACTGTTTTATTCTGACGGGCTTGTATGGAGTTACTTACATAAGCAGGGTCTACATTATCTGGAGAGACCTGACTTGTGCCCGAAGGAAAGTAATGGCCTTCATCAAAGCCAAAACGTTCAATATTTTTGGCATGAGGAAAAACATTAGACCAGGCTGAGGCCGCAGCAGTACCATCGTCACCTACAAAACTGGGAGCGAGTACCATGCCTACACTTGAACCCATGGAGGTTGCCCCTCCACCCCGGGCCGTCATATCAACGTTCAAATTCAGTTCATACAGCGACTCGGCGTTAAATTCATTTTTACCGTTGAACATATCCTTATAGGTTTCAAATGGCACTAATGATTTTCCACTATTTGTGATCACATCGTTGAGATAAGTTTGGGCATTACTCCAGTCCTGAGTGTATACATAAGCCTTTCCCAAAAAACCTTTTACAGCCCAAACATCTCCTTTATATACATCATTACCACTCCATTTATTGTTTGCCAGAAGGCTTTCCGCTGCTTTCAAGTCGCTGATAATAAAATCCCAAACTTGACGAACCGTAGCACGTGGGGCCTGGGTTTCGTCAAGGCTGGAAGATACATCTGTAATAATAGGAACACCTTTAGAGTCTCCGCCCTGTCCGTCTACAATAAATGATTCTCCCCAAATATTGATCAAATAATAATAATACCATGCCCTGAGAAACAGCGCTTGCCCTTCAATGAGATCCAGGGTAGCTTTTTCAGGCTCTTTGGCAGAATTTTCACGATAAGAGGCAAGGTTTTCTAATAAAGTATTGCTTCGTTGCACCCCCACCCACGCATCCTGCCATGTACCATTTAAGAACCCATCATTGGGTTGGGAGTTGTTTTGAGCAAGGGCGATCCAGGTGGGTGTACCCTGCCAGCTTAAATCAGCGGTATGCGACCACATATACAAAATTTTACCATACATATTATGCCCAAACAAACCATTAAAATGTTGGCTGCCATAAACACCCGTGAGCAATTGTTGCAAATCATTTACAGAGCCAGGGTAATTCGCTGTAGAAAGCGCGTCGGGATTAGTAACATCAATAAAATCTTCTGTACAGGATGATAGGCTGACTAAAAGGATAAAGAAAGTAACCCTTAGAAACACCTTTATATTTTTAAACATAGCTTTTTCAATTATTGGTTAATGAATTAATCTCATAGCTTAGAAACTCACATCCAGCCCGACAGAGAATAAGCGGGTACGGGGATAGGAATAGATAGTATCAATACCTCGTCCGGTAGTACCATTACGCCCCAGTACCTCGGGATCTAGACCGGAGTAACTTGTTATGGTTAGTAAATTTTGACCTTGCAGATAAAGCCGGAGATTGGAAATACCTATTTGACTGCTCAAACTATTAGGTAGGGAATATCCAATTTGGAGATTACGGAGCTTAAGGTAAGAGCCATCCTCCACATAATAGCCGGAGATTCTGGTATAATTGGCATTAGGGTCACGCACATAATTTCCGGAATCATCCATAAAACCTACCCTTGGAGAATTAGTCAAGCCTCCTCCATTAAAAAAGGAAGTATTAAAAATATCAGATGTCGTATTATAATCTCCTACAAAGTATTGCGTATAGTACTTATTGCCATTATAAGTGTCAACGCCCTGCACACCCTGAAACAAGGCAGAAATATCAAAGCCTTTCCAGCCCAAATTCAGGTTAATCCCATAAGTCATTTTGGGCCAGGGATTACCAATAAAAGTTTTGTCATCGATGGTGATGTGCCCGTCCTCATTTACATCCCTGAACCTAAGGTCACCTGCCCCGGTAGCCTGATTCTGAAAATATTCAGAAGGCGAGCCTAAAGCCTCTTGAGCTTGTTGATTGAGCGCGGCAACTTCGGCATCCGTTTGAAACAAACCGTCTACAATGTATCCATAGTACTGGCTCAGCGGTTGGCCCGCTTCGGTTCGCGCTACTGTACTCTCCAGATAATCTCCTGCGGCACCATCGTTAATCGGATTATTATTAGTGCCGTCAAGTGTTTTTACTAAATTCTCGTTAAAGGCCACGTTAGCACCAACCTGGTAAGTAAAGTCTCCCTTCCCCCCTCTGAAATCGGCAGCTAGCTCAAACCCTTTGTTACTCATTTGGCCAATATTAGTATACACACTGGAACCGGCAAAACCGGAGGTTAGCGGAACAGGTACCTGGTAAATCATGTCCTGCGTTTGTCTGCTATACCAGTCAGCAGTAATATTTAATCTGTCGCCGAACAATCCGATGTCTACGCCAATATCTGTCTGCTTTACCTCTTCCCACTTAATATCATTATTAGCTAACTGAGCTGTAAGCGCATAACCTTTAACCCTGCTGCCATCCGGTAACCCATGAATATTGGTACCTCCCGCGCCACCATATGAAGCCTGATAGGTAAACTGAGGGATGTTACTGGTACTTCCTAAAACCCCGTAACTTGCCCGTAGTTTTAAATTAGACAGGTAAGATACATCTTGCAGGAAAGCTTCTTCGGTCAGTTTCCATCCTACTGAGAAAGAAGGAAAAACACCCCATTTATTAGAGGGGCCAAACCGATCAGAACCATCACGACGAATATTGGCAGTAAGCAAATATTTATCATCATAACTGTAATTTACCCTACCAAACTGTGATAGTAGCCGGGTTTGAGGATATTCTCCCCCACTCGTTCTGTTAGAACTGGGATCGGTGCTTAAGTCAAGGTTATAGGTAATAATTTGAAACCCCTGTGCTTCCCCGCTAAGACTGCTCAGGTCTTGTTGATAGGACTCGTAACCTGCCATCACTGTAAATTGATGTAAACCTATATTTTTGTCATAAGTAAGTACAAAGTTCCCTGTCAGATTTTTTTGAATATTTTGCACACGTTGTAAATAGGCAATAGGATTTACGATAACACCAAAGTCATGAGCTTCTCTGAAATTATAGTTTCTGGTAGCATATATGGAAGCACCAAAGGTAGACCGAAAATTAAGATCATCAATAATTTCCCAATCCAAATACACATTACCATCCAATCCGTAAGTTTCATTTTTACGATGATAAATATATTCGTTTCCTACGAGATTTGGACCGGTAAAAAAGGAGCCTGTCTTTGCCCAGCCGCCATAGGGGTTTGTTTCATCATAAACAGCAACTACTGGTGCCGAACGAAAAGGAAATGTGGCAGTTTGTACAGGATTGGAAGCAGTTTTCCACGCGTAAAGTGTTTCTCCAACTTTCAGACGTTTATTGATGCTGTAATCGGTGTTTGAGCGAATTCCAAACCTTTCAAACCAGTTATCTATTTTAGTCCCATCTTCTCTCTGGTAGTTTGCTGATAAGTAGTAGTTTGCCTTTTCAGAAGAGCCGGAAATTGAAAGCGAATAACTTTGTTCTACACCATTGGTATATAGTTCATCTACCCAGTCAGTGTTTGGTAATTGACTAGGGTCATCCCACCCGCTGGTATTCACACCAAAGGCTTGTTTAGCATTAATATAGTCAGGTGTATTCAAAAGATTGTAGAGGTTTCTAGGTTCACGTATACCATAGTATGAGTTGAAATTAATGTTCATCTTACCTTCCCCTGCCCCACGTTTGGTGGTAACCAACACTACACCCCCGGCAGCCTGTGCCCCATAGATAGCCGCGGCACTTGCGTCTTTTAATATTTCAATGGATTCTACATCCTGCAAGTTAAAGTTATTACCAGTACCCATGCGGACGCCATCTACAATATATAGGGGTGACATTCCTCCAATGGAACCGGCTCCGCGAATTACTATATCCGATCCACCACCGGGTGAGCCATCAGAGCGGGTTACTTGTACGCCGGCAGCACGACCCTGAAGTGCTTCTGACACACTCCTGACGGGTAAGCTCTTTATATCTTCTGCCTTTACTGAGGATACTGCCCCGGTGAGGTCAGAACGTTCCTGCACGCCATATCCTACCACAACAATTTCTTCCAAACTCTTCACATCCTCAGTCATTACTGCATCTACATTTGTTCTTCCATTCACTTCAACTTCCCGGGTCATGTATCCAATGGAAGAAAATATGAGTATTGCGTTTTCGTCTGCATTGATGCTATATTTACCTTCTACGTCGGTAACCGTTCCATTAGAAGTACCTTTCTCAATAATATTTACCCCCGGCAAATTTTCCCCACTTT
>JBBSOG010000362.1:0-6459 GCA_038259985.1 Cytophagales bacterium | reverse complement strand
TTTGAAGGTAGGCTCAGTGGAAGTATTGTCAGCACAGCAGGTTTCAACTGGTCTTCCTCGCTAAATTATTCCCTGTTCAGAAGCGTAGTGACCGAACTTCCTGAAGGGGTAGACCAGTATGTGACTGGCACCGCCAACGTATTCAGTGGTGGCGGAGGGTCTAACACGGTTTTCTATATTGCCCGGGAAAATGGCCGGGTAGGGGATATGTACGGTTCAGGTTTCGTGGAGATTGATGGACAAACCCTGTACGGGGCCAATGGCCTGCCGGTTCAGGACGGTAACCTGCGCTTGTTGGGCAACTACAATCCTAATTTCGCGCTAGGCTTTAGCAACCAGTTTACTTACAAAGGCTTGGTGCTGAACGTATTACTAGACTGGCGTCAGGGAGGTAGAATTGTTTCCCGTACCAAAGCGCTGGGCAGTACTTCCGGTATGCTGGAAGAAACGCTTGTCGGACGGGAAGACGGTATCATTGGCGATGGCGTGATGAACATTGGTACGGATGAAAGTCCGGAATATGTACCTAATACGACATCAGTATCCGCCAGTCAGTATTACAATAATTTTTATGATCGGGGCAATGAAGCCAGTGCCGTATATGATGCTTCTTATTTGAAATTGCGCCAGCTAAGTTTGTACTACAGTTTTTCCCAGCAGTTCTGTCAATCTATAGGATTTCAAAGCCTAAAGCTGGGATTTGTGGGTAGCAACCTCTTGCTTTTCACAGAAAACCCCCACTTTGACCCTGAGTTGAATGCCTTGCAGGAACAAAATATCATCTATGGCGTGGAGGATATGTCTTATCCATCTACCCGCAGTTTTGGTATCAGCTTGAAAACACAATTTTAAGAGAAACAAAAATGAAAAAGATATTCATCAGTCTTATATGTATCAGCCTGTTAGGCAATGCCTGTACAGATGATTTTGATGCCATCAATGAAAACCCGAATGCACCGGAGAACGTCAGTCCGCAGTTTTTACTCTCCAACGTGATCTCGGTGGTAGCAAATCAAAATACCTATGAACAAGGTTTCCGTTTATCCAATTACCTGACACACTTTGCTGCCAGTGTGGAATTTGAGCGTATTGACCGTTACGAAATGGGTTCCAACAGTAATTACTGGGATACCATCTTTCGTCTCTTGTCCGATATCCGGTCAATGAATGAAACCGAGGGTGCTAACGAGGCCTACGAAGCAGTAGGTGATATTATGCGCAGCTATCTTTTTTCACAGTTGACCGATTTGTGGGGAGACGTGCCCTATACCGAGGCTTTGCAGGCCAGGGATGAGAAGTTTACCCCTACTTACGATACCCAGGAAAGTATTTACACTGATCCGGAAATCGGTATCTTAGCAGTGCTAAGCAATGCGGCCAGCACGCTGGAAAATACCACCGCTTCCATACAGGGCGACATGATGTTTGGCAATGACCTGGACAAATGGGTGCGTTTTGCCAATTCGCTGCGGGTGCGCTACATATTGCGCATTAGTAAGCGCCTTAGTGATTTTTCTGAGTTGCAAACGCTGGTAAACGGCGATAAACTGATGAGGTCCAATGAGGACAATGCCGTAGTCCCTTACCTTAATACCGCGCCTTACCAGTGGCCCATGTCGCAGGCGGCACTCGGCTTGTACCAGGAACACCGGATGACCGAAACCGTAGATTCGGTATTGACACTATGGAATGATCCGCGCCGGGCAGTGTTGTACAAACCAACCCAAAAAAGTGTCAACGAAGGAAACCCGCAATACAAAGGCTTGATGAACGGACTGAACCGGGAGACCATCAGTGACCGGGACATTAACCTGAATGACATCTCCCTTTTCGGATACATTTTCAGGGATATTCCTAACGGAATGGATGCCCAGTTTATGCAGTATGCCGAATTACAATTTGCCTTAGCGGAAGCGGCAGAGCGGGGCTATATCAGCGGAGATGCACAAACGTATTACGAAAATGGCATTGCTGCCAGCTTCGCCTACTACGAGGTGGAACTTCCCGCTGATTATTTTAGCCGACCGGCTATCGCATTGGATGGCTCCGATAATCTGACTAAAATACTGACCCAAAAATGGCTGAGCCTGATATCGGCCGGGCATGAAGCCTGGTTTAACATCCGCCGTACAGGCATTCCTACGCTGGAAGCCGGTCCTGATAACCTTAACGACGGGCGGTATCCGGTACGTTATCTCTATCCGGAATCAGAGCAGGCTACCAATAGTAAGAACTATCAGGAAGCTGCCAGCAGGATTGGAGGCGACAACATCAATAGCAAAAGCTGGTGGGAAGAGTAGACTTGTGAAGTAATTGAAATTTGGCGCAAAATCCCGGCTTATCATGAGCCGGGATTTTTTATTGGAAGGGTGTCAAGCGAATGGATAGCGAGGCATAATGTAAAGATAAACAGACAACAAGAGAAAGCGCTATCAACCATTATCTACTTACGGATAGTCAGGGATGGTTCTATCATTTTTTTCATTTATCCTGACTAACAATTGGGAACAAGTATTTTCATCCTATATTAGTCTTCTAAAAAGGATTGAGATGTAATTTCAGTGATTACCTTCTTATCCACTGATTTTTGATCATTCAATAAAATTTTATCCTGATGAATACCCTTAGGCTTTTGCACTTGTTTTTATTGATGGGGGTATCCCTCTGCTTGTTTACTGCCTGTGGGGAAGATCGGATGCAGTTCGCTATTTCTTTTCCCGATTCTTTAAGCCAGGAACCCCTGGATGGTCGGTTGTTATTGCTGATTTCCGATAACAATGAAACTGAGCCCCGCTTCCAGATCAGTGATGGTCCCGAAACCCAGCTGGTTTTTGGGATGGATGTCAACGGCCTTAAGCCCGGCGACGAAACTACGGTCAACGATACCATATTTGGTTATCCTCTACAAAGCCTCAATGACATTCCTCCCGGTGAATATTATGTGCAGGCCCTGCTGCACAAATACGAAACTTTCAACCTCGCCAATGGGCATACTGTCAAGCTACCGATGGACCAGGGGGAAGGGCAGCAGTGGAACCGTTCGCCCGGTAATTATTACAGCACGCCCCAAAAAGTGTTTCTTGACCCGGCCAACAAAGAAACCGTTCATATCCGCCTGGAAAATGAAATTCCACCCATTGAAGAACCGGAAGACACCCAATACATCAAACACATCAAGATCCAGAGTGAAATGCTCACTGAGTTTTGGGGCCGGCCCATGTACCTGGGGGCACATATCCTGTTACCCGAAGGTTTTGATGAACATCCTGATGCGCATTATCCGCTGGCTATATTTCATGGGCATTTTCCCTATACTTTTGAGGGCTTCCGCGCCGATCCACCTGACCCCAACCTGGAGCCTGACTATAGCGAGCGCTTTGACATGGAGGGTTACAACAAAATTCAGCAAGAAGAAGCCCATGATTTTTACAAAACCTGGACCGGCCCCGGTTTTCCCCGCATGATCATCATAGAAATCCAGCATCAAAACCCTTATTACGACGACAGCTACGCCGTTAATTCTGCAAATTTGGGCCCTTATGGTGATGCCATTACCTACGAACTTATTCCTTATATAGAAAAGCAGTTTCGTGGCATTGGTGAGGGCTGGGCGCGTTTTCTCTACGGCGGTTCTACCGGAGGTTGGGAAGCGCTGGCTGCCCAGGTGATGTATCCCGAAGAGTACAATGGATGCTTTGCTGCCTGCCCTGATCCTATAGATTTCAAGGCATATACGGTGGTAGATATTTACCAGGATTCTAATGCCTATTTTCTGCCCAGCAAATACAAAAAAACAGCCCGCCCTGGCCATCGGAATTATCTGGGACATATCAGCGCGACTATACAGGATGCGAATTACAAAGAACTGGCTTTGGGGACCAATAGCCGTTCCGGCCAGCAGTGGGACATCTGGCAAGCCGTTTACTCCCCGACCGGTGATGATGGCTACCCCAAACCGATCTGGGACAAGTTGACGGGGGACATAGACCATAGCGTAGCCGCGTATTGGAAAGAAAACTATGACCTGCGGTATATCCTGGAACGCGACTGGGACAAGCTAGGCCCTGATTTGCAGGGCAAAATTCATATCTATTGCGGGGATATGGATAATTACTACCTGAACAACGCGGTCATGCTGATGGAGGATTTTTTAGAAAAAACGGAGAATCCCTACTACGACGGAGAAGTGGCCTACGGCGATGGTGCTGAGCATTGCTGGAATGGTGATCCCGAACAGCCCAACGCCATCTCGCGCCTGCGCTACAATACCATGTACGTACCCAAAATCATGGAAAGGATCAAAGCTTCTGCCCCCGCTGGAGCTGATGTAAGCAGTTGGCGGTATTGATTGTAAAACCTGAACCATGTGAAGTGATCAAGTGCTATATGCCCGTTTTTGCGGTTGCATTTCAGGGTTTAGCTACTCAAGCATTGTTTTAGCAAGTAGAACTTTTTACCTTTCAAGCAAATTTATCAGGTATTCAAAGCCTACCTTTACTTAATACGTTGATCATGAGTGACCTAAAACCGGATTCAAAAAAGCCTGCGAAAGCTCAAAAAGCAGAAAGCAATAACAGGGATGAGGTTTTTAAAGAGCCTACCAACCGGGTAGATGACTTTAAATTCAGCAAAAAAGTAGCTACCGTCTTTGATGATATGGTAAGCCGTTCGGTGCCCTTTTACGGGGAGATGCAGCGCATGGTGGCTGAAATCGCCGCTGATTTTGCTACACCCGGCTCAGTCGTCTATGATCTGGGCTGCTCTACCGGTACCACCATGATCGGTATGGACAGCATGCTGGACAACAGTATCAAATTCGTAGGCATTGATGAGTCGGATGATATGCTCAGCAAGTGTGATGAGAAGCTCAAACAAGCCAATTTTACCAGAGAGTACGAATTAAGGAATACGAACCTGCACCAAGGTATACAATTAGAGAATGCATCGGTAGTGGTGCTCTGCCTCACCCTGCAGTTTGTTCGCCCCCTTTATCGGGACAAACTGATCACCGAGATATATGAGCAGATGAACCCCAATGGTGCATTGATCCTGGTGGAGAAAGTGCTGGGAGAAGATTCTATTTTCAACCGCCTGTTTATTAACTACTATTACAATTATAAGCGGAGAAACAGCTATAGTGAAATGGAAATCTCACAGAAACGTGAAGCGCTGGAAAACGTGCTGATCCCTTACAAACTGATGGAGAACCGGGAGATGCTTCTCGACCATAAATTCCGGTACTTTGAGGTCTTTTTCAAATGGTATAACTTCTGTGGACTCGTCGCTGTAAAATAATGGTCAAAATAGGTAACTTCTTCTTTCATTACCGGAACTTTATGTTTCCGGTATTCTATCTGGCGCTTTTTCTGCCTTCTCCTCCCATCTTTGAAAATTATGTGCTGGCGATCATCATCGGCGGCCTGATTGCCCTGAGCGGGCAGGCTATCCGCTGGACTACCATTGGGCTGGTCTACATCATCCGGGGAGGGAAAGGCCGGCAGGTATATGCTGAGAAACTGGTCACCGACGGTATATTTGCCCATTGCCGCAACCCTATGTACGTCGGCAATGTACTTATGTTGATCGGCACCGGAGTTCTGGCCAATAGCTTATACTTTCTATTGATCGGCGGGCCTTTCTTTATCTTTGTTTACCAGGCCATTATCATGGCGGAAGAGAATTTTCTGCACAACAAATTCGGCGCTGAGTTTGAAGCCTACAAAGCCACTACCGGACGTTGGATTCCTAAATTCAAAGGGCTGGGTACAACTTTAAGCAGTATGACTTTTCAGTGGAAGCGGGTGATCCTTAAGGAATACAATACCTCGTACATCTGGCTCTTGGGCTGTACTTTGCTTATCCTCAAACAAATCTATGAACATGAGTCCTCAGTAGAATTTGACCGTGCACTACCCATCCTGATTGGCGTGATTATTTTTATTACACTGACCTACGCCACCATCAAGTACATGAAGAAGACTAAGCGTTTTACCAGTGCTTAATCTAGATAGACTTTTACTATCGGAATCCGTATCTTGAGTTTACATTAAATGAAAATGCTATGCTCTTTCCTGAACAACTGATTGATATGGGTATCAACGCACCAAAAGAACACCAGAGAGTGATCAGTAAATTGACGACCGGCCTGGGAGGGCTATATTACCAGCAACAGCAAATTTCCCTGGAACCCCTTCCCGAAACTATGTTAGACGAAGGCCAGACTAGCCCCGTACCCGATGTCCTTTTATATGATAACCAAAATCATACGACACCCATTATTATTGAGGTGTGCCATAGCAGTGGGGTGCGCAATGATATCAAAAAGCTTATTCGCTTAGTAGAGGAGTATGATTATGGCATTGAAGAAGCTTTTCTTTATGACTATGTGGCCCACCGATGGCAGCGTTATCGCAAGGGACAAGCAGAAACAGAAGAAGACGTTTCCTTCTCAGAAATACT
>JBBSOG010000361.1:0-6463 GCA_038259985.1 Cytophagales bacterium | reverse complement strand
GAACCTAACAAAGATTTATTGCTAGACTTCCTGAACGAACTGTTGAGAGAAGAACAAGGAGAAATCAAAGATTTAACGTATCTCAAAAGTGAGCATCTGGGCACGAGTGAAATAGACCGAAAAGCTATCTTTGATTTATACTGTGAGAATGAGAGAGGTGAGAAATTTATCGTAGAGTTACAAAAGACTAAACAAAATTTTTTCAAAGATAGAACAGTTTATTATTCTACATTTCCTATTCGGGAGCAGGCCAAACGGGCGGACTGGACTTATGAGTTGAAGGCAGTGTATACCATTGCGATTTTAGATTTTGTATTTGATGAAGACAAATCCGAACCCACAAAATATCGCTACGATGTAAAGCTGACCGATACCGAAACCTGCAAGGTGTTCTATGATAAGTTGACTTTCATCTACCTGGAGATGCCGAAATTTAACAAGTCGGTGGATGAGCTTAACAATCGTTTTGAGAAGTGGCTGTATGTGTTACGCAATCTGAATAAATTGGAAAGGGTTCCCGAAAAGCTTCGCGAACGTATTTTTGAAAAGCTGTTTGAAGTCGCTGAGATTGCCAAGTTCACCCCGGAGCAGGTGCGCTCTTATGAAGATAGTTTAAAATATTATCGAGACCTGAAAAATTCTTTGGATACCGCTTATGATGAAGGTAGAGAAGAAGGTAGAGAAGAAGGAAAAAAAGAAATCGTATTGCTAATGCACACTAGAGGTAAATCCAGTAAGGAAATAGAAGAATTGACCGGCTTATCAATGACCAAAATAGAAGAAATACTAAAGAAGCTCAAGAGATAATATATATCGTTGCTCAATACGATTTAGAGACGTAATGCGCTGATATGCCACCTATCAGTACAATTAAATGACGTAAAGCGAAAATATGTCACTGGTACGCACCGGAAAATGACGTTGAGGGCGGATACGTCACTCATCAGTACAATTAAATGACGTAAAGCGAAAATATGTCACTGGCACGCACCGGAAAATGACGTTGAGGGCGGATATGTCACTCATCACTACAAGTAAATGACGTAGCACCTGAATTTATCATTGCACAATGCATTTGATGGCGTAGCTACGTGTCTACTACCCCTTAAAACCTAAAAATTTCTACAGACCGTACTTCTTCATTTTGCGGTACAGGGTACTGCGTCCCATACCCAGTGCTTTGGCGGTTTCACTCAGGTTTCCCTGGTGCTTTCGCATCGCCGCGGATATGGTCTGCTTCTCTACCGTTTCCAGGTTATAAGAAGATGGCGTCACTTGCGTAGCCTGTCTCTTTTTGGCCATTAAAAAATCTTCAACTGCTAAGGTAGTTGATCCACTCATGATGACGGCCCTTTCCACGGCATGTTGCAGTTCGCGTACGTTGCCCGGCCAGGGGTACTGCTGCAATTGTTTCAGGGTACGTTTACCGATTTTCAAAGGCTGTTTTTGGTATTTTCTACCAAACTGTCCTAAAAAATAATCTAACAGCACCGGAATGTCTTCCTGTCGTTTCCGCAAAGGTGGCAGTTGAATTTCTACCGTATTGATGCGGTACAGTAAATCCTGGCGAAAAGTGGGCTTGTCCTGGCCTGCCCTACCATATAGCGGCATATTGGTGGCGCAGATCAGCCGCGCATCCATCGGGATAGGTTTGTTAGTACCTACCCTGATTAGCTGTTTGCTTTGCAGGGCCGTCAATAGTTTGGCTTGAATGACAAAGAAAGGTTGCCAATCTCATCCAGAAACAGGGTGCCCCCGGAAGCAATCTCAAACCTGCCTGCCCGCTCTTCCACTGCTCCGGTAAAAGCACCTTTGGCATGCCCGAAAAGTTCAGACTCAAAAAGTGTTTCTGTAATCGCCCGTGCCACGAGTTCTTTACCCGTACCGTTTTCCCCCAGAACTGACACATCGGCATCCTTGGCAGCGACTTTTTTGATGGTATCAAAAACAAGCTCCATCACCTTTGACTCACTGACAATTTCATGAAAAGGCATTTCCAGGTCTTTGCTCCAAAATAAGCCCTCCTGTCCGCTGGTTTTTCCCTGGACAAAATTCATGTCCAGCAAAACAACATCAAAATGCTCCTTTACCAATAAAGTCATTACTTCTGCGGGGTGGCTAGCGGTCCTGACCTGGGTAAAAATATGCTTTAGTATCAATTTAGCGGTGTACAAAACCGCCTGGTCATCGTCAATAATTAGGATTTTACCTTCTTTTTTATCCATGTCAGGAAGGTAAAAATTGTTTCAACATGATACAATTTTTACCTTTTTATTGATTCACTCAAAACGGGAAATATCCGTAAATCAAGCATCACTTCATCAGCTTTTATTTCAACTTAAGTTCATAATCTTAGCAAAATTACTTTTGTTTTCATGATTTCTTTCTAAAATGTATAGCATATCCAAAATGGATGTATATATTAGCTCTACAATTTAGTAACAAATGAAGGAAACACGTCTGGGCGACTTTGAGGAAGTGATCTTGCTGCTGGTTGGCATCTTAGGCGAACAAGCCTATGCCTTCCATATCGCCGAAGAATTTGAAGTCCAAACCGAAAGATCAGTCTCCATCGGTGCCGTACATTCTACCTTGAGCCGACTAGAAGTTAAAGGCTTCCTGACTTCGGAGATGGGGGCATCCACCGCTGAAAGAGGTGGCAGGAGAAAGCGTATCTATACCATCACTGCTTACGGCCGAAGGGTGTTGGAAATTTCCCGGGATTTCAAAGTCTCTCTGTGGAAACAATATCCTGCATTCTGGCCGGGGTAAATTGTCTGTCAGAATTAGGATGGGCTGGATTAAATGATGAATTGGATAAGAAGTGTGTTTAGGAAATTTAATATGCTCAAAATCAAAGACCATTGTTACTTCTATGAAAAGCTTCAATCATGTAATTACCCTATTAAAATAAATCCTGATAATTCCATCATCAAGTGAATCCAGATTCAGACAACTTTCCACCCCAACTCGCTCAGCGCTTCCTGCTTTTCTTCCTCCGGGAAGATTTGGCAGAAGAAGTATTGGGGGATTTGGAGGAGAAATTTTATGCCAGGATGGAAGAAGGTTCTGTTTTCAATGCTAAGCTTAACTACTGGTATCAGGTCATGCATTACCTGCGCCCTTTTGCCATTAGGAATTTTAAGTCATCAACATTTAACCTTAACCACTACGCCATGTATAAAAGTTATTTCAAAATCGGATGGAGAAACCTTGCTAAACATAAAGGCTACTCTTTCATCAACATCGGCGGACTGGCGGTCGGCATGATGGTCGCGATGCTGATCGGCCTGTGGATTTATGATGAATTGTCATTTAATCAGTACCACCAGAACTACGATCGGCTGGCCTGGGTGATGCAGAATCAGATGTTTGATGATGGAATCCAGACTTGGGGATGGCAGGCTATGCAACTAGGACCGGAACTTCGTACCAATTACGGAGCCTACTTCGAGCACGTTATCACAGCAAGTTTTCCGCAAGACCGCACCCTACAGATAGGCGAAAAAGCACTGACCCGAACGGGTATTTTCATGGAACCTACCGCCCCCGAAATGCTCAGTCTGCGGATGCTCAGCGGTACGCCACAGGGCTTAGTCGAACCGAACTCGGTGCTGCTTACCGAGTCAACCGCCCGAGCCATCTTTAACAATCAAGATCCTATTGATAAAGTGCTGAAGTTAGGAGAACAAGAAGTAAAAGTCACGGGGGTGTACGAAGACCTACCCAATAACTCTAGCTTCGCCGACGTAGCTTTTATTGCCCCCTGGGAGCTTCATGTCAAGACCTTACCCGACTGGCTCGACTGGGGCAATAGCTGGTTTCAGACCATCGTACAAATTGCCGATCATGCCGAAATGGAGCAAGTTTCGGCCGCGATCAAGGAGGTAAAAATGAAGCACTGCGATGAAGGGGACGCAAAGTTCAAACCCGAACTCTTTCTACAGCCGTTGTCCAAAACATACTTGTATTCGGAGTTTGAGCAGGGCGTAAATGTCGGCGGACGTATTCAGTACGTTTGGCTCTTCGGTATTGTTGGGGCATTTGTACTGCTGTTGGCCTGTATCAACTTTATGAACTTATCTACGGCGCGTTCCGAAAAGCGAGCCAGGGAAATTGGTATTCGGAAAGCCGTCGGTTCGCTACGTAGTCAGTTGATCCATCAGTTTTTTACCGAGTCAGTGCTGATTGCCGGGCTGGCCTTTGTCGGAGCACTGATCCTGGTTCAGTTGATTCTACAACCTTTCAACGAAGTTGCGGACAAAGAAATTAACATGCTGTGGCTAAGTCCTACGTTTTGGCTATTCGGAGTAAGCTTTGTATTGCTGACCGCAGTGTTGGCCGGAAGCTACCCGGCCCTGTACCTTTCTTCACTACGGGCGGTGAGTGTGCTCAAGGGAACGTTCCGAGCGGGACGAATGGCTACCTTACCTCGGCGGGTACTGGTTGTGGTGCAGTTTACCGTGTCGATAAGCTTAATTGTTGGGACCATTGTAGTCTTCCAGCAAATCCAGTTCGTCAAGAACCGGCCGATTGGTTATAATCTTAATCGCTTGCTCACGATACCACTCAAAAATGATCAAATCAACCAGCGGTTTGAGACTTTTCGCAACGAATTGTTACAGACCGGAGCGGTGGAAGAAGTTGCCAAATCCGAATCTTCGCTTACAAGCACGGATGTTAGTAATAGCGGCTTTGACTGGAAAGGCAAAGACCCAGGAATGAAGGACGGATTTGTAACAATGCGCGTCTCTCACGAATTTGGAAAAACAGTAGATTGGGAGATTGTTGAAGGGCGGGATTTTTCTCGGGATTTTGTCACCGACTCCGTAGGGTTCATAATCAACGAAGCCGCGGCGGCGTACATGGGCTTGGATAATCCGGTCGGGGAGCAAGTGAAGTGGGGAGAAGGCGCAGTTTACACGATCATCGGAGTAGTAAACGATATGATCACCCATTCGCCCTACGATCCCGTCAGGCAGATGATTTTCTTCATTGATTACAAACGCTCCGAAGTGGCCAACGTCAAGCTAAAGCCCAGTGTCAGCATCCCGGAGGCCCTGGCAAAAATTGAAACGGTTTACCAGAAACATGATCCGGTCAATCCTTTTGAGTATTACTTCGCCGACGAGCAGTATGCCGAAAAATTTCGTGCCGAAGAACGTATCGGCAAGCTGGCGGGTTTCTTTGCCATCCTGGCGATTTTTATCAGTTGCCTGGGCTTGTTCGGACTGGCCTCTTATGTCGCCGAGCAGCGGACCAAAGAGATTGGCATCCGCAAGGTGCTGGGCGCTTCGGTAGGCCAGCTTTGGCAGCTATTGTCCAAAGATTTTGTATTATTGGTTCTGATTTCCTGCCTGATCGCTGCCCCTCTTGCTTACTACTTCCTACACGGCTGGCTACAGAACTATGAATACCGCACGGATATTTCCTGGTGGATATTTGTCCTGGCGGGATTGGGGGCTTTAGGCATTACTTTACTGACAGTGAGCTTTCAAACCATCAAAGCGGCCCTGTCCAACCCAGTGAAGAGTTTGCGATCGGAGTAGATTGTCTAGGCGACCCCGTCAGAATCAGGATGTGCAGGATTGAATCCGCTGTGGAACAGGATGGGAATCGTAATCGGAGAGATTGTTATGTAAAAAATTAAAGATCATTGCTATTTCTATGAAAAGCTTTAATTATGTAATTGCTCCATAAAAATTAATCCTATTAATCCCATCATCCAGTGAATCCAGATTCTGACAGAGTTGCCCACGCAAAAATGCTAAGTCGCCAAGGATTTACTTCGCGCTTTAGCGTCTTTGCGAGGTATTCTCCTTAGTATCATACCGACTGATAAACTTTGTTTCGCTGGTTTGTAATCGTACCTAGTGCACTATATTAAGCTTAATCATTTCGCTCCTGACGTTTTATGCACTGAGAAATGAGCACGCTTCCGTAGAGAGTTATCATGATTGAGAATGGACGCCAAACATATTGCCTTCGGTGTCTATTGCCAAAACCATAAACCCAAATTCACCCAGGGATTGTTTTGATGTAGAAATACTTCCTCCCGCGTCCTTGATTTTTTTCTCTTCAATGGCACAATCTTCACTGCCGAAGTAAATGAGGGTAGAATTACCACCCGCTTTGATTCCTTCCATTTTTACCAATGCTCCGGCAGCGCCTTCCCCATCCATTTCCATCGGGAAAGCCAGCATTTTCATGTCGTCCGCATCACCGGGGGTGGGAAGTTCGCTCAGTTCCACATTCAATACGCTTTCGTAAAACTTTTGTGCTCGGGGTAGGTCGTCCACGTATATTTCAAACCATACGCCGGGATTTTTAACTTTCATGTTTTTAGGATTTATAGGTTAAGATCAAACTGAAACAAATGTAATGTTATGCATACGGAGTTCTCTTGTCCTATGACAATAAAACTAGGAGTTATAAATCTCTTTTCTAATCCTACTCAGTGACG
>JBBSOG010000360.1:0-6470 GCA_038259985.1 Cytophagales bacterium | reverse complement strand
ACTTACCGAAACGCCTTTGAAAGAAATGGTATTAGAGATGCCACCAATCCAGTCAGGTGTAATGTTTCCAATCACGCTCTGACCAGGAACGTTATAAGGAAGTCCGTTGCGGAAGATTACTTCACCATCTTCAGTACGGGCTAGCTTGTTACCGTAAAGGTTACCGTACGCTTCACCAACCCTGGCTTCCAAAGATGCACCGCGGATGCTCCAGAGTGTAAGTGAGGTAAGTCCTTCAGCTAGTTCTACTACTTCATTACGGTTACGGGCGAAGTTCACACTGGCATCCCATGTCAAACCTCCGGGAAGTTGCATTATCGTACCGCTAAGCATAATTTCAACGCCTTTGTTGGTGATCTGTCCGGCATTCAGTACACGGCTGGTGTAGCCTGAGGCACGGGAGATATCTACTGCCAGAATCTGATCTTCGGTAGACTGATCATAATAAGTTACATCCAGTCCCAGTCTTCCATTCAGAAAGCGAAAGTCAGCGCCTACTTCAATTCCGGTGGTAGTCTCCGGCTTTAGTGCTGTATTGGCAATCTCTTTGCTTTCAGAAAACTTAGGGATGCTGCCATCCCAGAGGCCTTCCGGCTGGTACACCTGCTGAAGCATATAGGGGTCGGCATCGTTACCTACCTGTGCCCAACTGGCCCTGATTTTAGCAAAAGAAAGGATATCGCTTTCTACGTTCAACATATCCGTGATGACGGCGCTGAGTGAAAATGAAGGATAGAAAAAGGAGTTGCTGCCACTAGGTAAGGTACTTGACCAGTCATTCCGGCCGGTAACATCCAAAAACAAATAGTTGTTGAAACCAAACTGTGCAGAACCAAACAAGCTGTTGATGGTTGACTCTTGGATTAAACTTTCATTGATATTTGGACTGGCGTTATTTCCTAGGTTATAAATTCCGTCTATAGAAAGCTGATCTACTGAGGCATAATTACGCTTATAATAATTTACCCGGTTAACACCCCCCAGTTGGGTTACTACTGAGAAAGCAGTCCCAAAATCTTTATCTATCGTAAAAATGAAATCGGAGTTGGTTTCCTGTCTTCTCAACACTTCCTCGTTGTAACTGCCTGCTCTGAACGCACCTCTTGTTCTGGCATAGCCGGTTACGGATATCCGGGTATCTGTCCAAATATCAGTACCCGAACGGGCCATCAGACTCAGCCAGTCGTTGAATTCGTAATTCAACGCAATATTTCCCAGAAAACGGTCTTTTTCGTTGGGTTTCACCAAAACTTCTTCCCAGAAGAAAGGATTGGTAAAGTAAGTATGCTGCCAGTTTGGCGGTTCATCATTACCTACTGGCTGGATATGCACATCTTCGTAATCCCTGTAATTTCTAAGCTGGTTAAAATTGGTATGGCGATGGTGCCAGATAAATTCCTGTCCACTCTGGTAACCGCGATTGTCTGATCCTGACTTGATATACTCTCCCATCGCCGTTACAGACAGCTTATCGGTGAAATTATAATTAGAATTAAGGCGGAAGTTATTTCTCCAGTAGCTGTTGTTGTGGGCAATGCCATCCTGCTGCGTACGACCAAGTGACAGACGGAATGAACCATTTTCATTACCGGCACTCAGGGCAATACTTCCGTTTTTGGTGACCCCGGTATCCCAAAACTGTTCCCAGTTATCCGGTTCAGGTACCAGAGGAACGGTTTCTGTTCCTGACCACCAGGTGCGTACCTGACTACCATCCATAGGGGCACCCCAACTTTCGTCGGTACCAGCTGAGCCTTGTACTCCGTCTACCGTACCACTCCAGCCATCAGCGTACCAGGTTCTTCCTCCAGTACCACCACCGTATGTATTCTGAAATTTCGGTTTCACCAAAGGATCATCAAAAGTTGTACTTACATTGACGTCCACGCCAATGCCTTTCTTACCGGCACCGGATTTAGTGGTAATTAGGATTACCCCGTTGGCTGCACGTGAGCCATAAAGAGCCGCTGCATTGGGGCCTTTCAATACGCTCATTTCAGCAATATTGTTGGGGTCAATTTCTGAAATACCTCCCCCATAGCGCTGATTGTCCCCGCGCTCATCAAAGGTAGCATTGCTTGATTGCTGCATGGGCACACCATCAATAACAATCAAAGGTTGGTTATTTCCAGCTACCGAAGAAAAACCGCGGATCACAAACTCAGGCGAACCACCCGGCGTGCTGTTGGTTGCTACCTGTAAACCAGCTACTTTACCGGAGAGATTATTCACAACACTTTGGGTAGGAACTTTGGCTATTTCCTCGCCTCCAATAGACTGTACGGAGTAGCCTAGGGCTTTTTTCTCCCTCTCCAAACCGAAAGCAGTAACCACTACTTCCGATAAAGATTGGATATCCTGGGCCATGCCTACATTGATCTGGCTCTGGTCTCCAATGGTGACTTCTTCACTGGCAAGTCCAATAAATGAAAAAACCAGCGATTCCGCCTCCGGAGATACATTCAACGTATAGTTTCCATTAATGTCTGTAATGGTACCGATACTGGTACCTTTAATAAGCACGTTTACTCCCGGCAAGACCGATTCGTCCTCCAGCGATGTTACGTTGCCCGTTATTTTCCGGTCCTGTGCCAGAATTAAATGGGTGGTCAATAAGGTGGCAATCAGCAAGCCGTAGCGCCTGAACTGAACCTTACCAATCCAGCGAAAGATTGTAGAGTTGTTCCTCATAGTTAGCGTTTATAGTTAGATCAAAATAGTTTGTTGGAAAATCATACAGCGTTTGAAGTCGTGAATGAAAGTAAAGGACTTATTCAAACGTTATTTAATACTGATTTTAAAAAATTTACTTGCCAAATCTAAACTATAAACCGTCATAATTCAAAACATAATTTTGATTTTCATTGTTTTATCAAAATTTATAATCAGTGTGATAATTAGCTTTCAAAAAAATTATCTGTCTTTTTTTTAATTTTTTTTCCAAACTGATATTACATCGCCATATTTTTGAAATAACTTTAAATATTATCGCCAAAGAATAAATATTTAATTTTGCTAAATAAATTCTTATCAAAATTATTAACTGAATATCTGATGATATTCAATATATTATTAATATAAATATATTTTGAATTTTTAAGATAATAGGGCTTTCTTTTCTAGGGTTAGCTGTTGTAACTATGTGGCTACTTGACACTGAAGTGCCATCAAATCAGCAGTTATTCAGATTTATCTTTTTAAAGTATTGAGAAGTGACTATCCTGAATTTTTAAGGTGGGATTAAATATTCTTGTTTCCTTTTAACTTAGGTTTCCGAAAAAAATACCCGTTTTACGCGGGCGCTGATCCCCGTTAGCACTTCGTAAGGAATAGTTTGCATAGCGGCAGCCAGTGTGGTAACTGATTGTTGCTCGCCAAAAATAATTATCTCATCCCCTTCATGTGCCGTAATCCCGCTAATATTAATCATGCACATATCCATGCATATATTTCCAATGGTGGGGGCAAAATGTCCGTTCACCATCACTTTCAGGTGGCCATTTCCCAGCCGACGGTCCAGCCCATCCGCATAGCCAATGGCAATGGTGGCTATCTTGGTAGCCTTCTCAATTTTTCCTTTTCGGTTATAGCCTACCGTTTCCCCTACCTGAAGTGTTTTGATTTGTGAAATGACGGTTTTTAAAGCACTTACCGGGCGCAAAGCATTTTGCGCATGACCAGTCACATCCACCCCGTATAATCCGATTCCCAGACGTACCATGTCAAACTGAAACTGCGGAAGGCGCTGAATTCCCCCACTGTTTAGTATATGCTTTAAAGGATTGTAACCTAAAGATTGGGTAAGCAGCGTATACATTTGCTCAAAGGAAGCGACTTGTCGCAAGGTGAACTCGTCTTCATGAGGATCTTCCGAAGCTACCAGATGACTAAATATACTACCCACTTTAAGACGGGTACACTTCTTTAAAAATTCGGTAAGTGGGTATATATCCTGCTCCACAAAACCTAGACGGTGCATACCGGTATCTATTTTCAGGTGAATGTCAGGAGCATTAGGTTTGGAAGATGTATGTGTAACCCAGGCTTCTAATAAATTGAGGTTGTAGATTTCAGGTTCAAGGTTAAAATCCATCATCAAGGGAAAGGCAGTTTCTGTGGGATTGAGCACCAGGATGGGTGTGTTGATCCCATGCTTTCTGAGCATCACCCCTTCGTCCACATAGGCTACTGCAAGATAATCTACCCGGTGGTATTGCAGCAAATTGGCAATTTCAAAAGCAGCGCCACCGTAAGAAAAGGCCTTCACCATGACCATCATTTTTGTGCTTGGGTCTAACAGCGAGCGCATGTAGTGTAAATTATGAATGATGGCGTCCAGATTGATCTCTAGGGTAGTCCCGGTGATTTTCTGCTGTAGTTTTCTTACAATTTTCTCAAATCCGAATGTCCTGGCGCCTTTGACCAGTATATTTTCATCATGAAAATCGTTTGGTTTTACTGTTTCTAAATAGGTCTCTGTATCAGGGAAATGTTGAAAAGTATGTCTATTGTCTTTAAAAGACTGAAGATAGTTTTCCCCTCTTTTTCCAATAAAGATGAGCTTGTTGACCGCATGTTCATGGAGCAATTTGATTACTTCGGCATACAGGTTTTCATCGGTAAACCCGCTTTCCAAAAGGTCTGATAGGATAACAGTATGTTTTTCATGCTGGCTTTGTCTTTGCAAATAGCTCAAGGCGATTTTGAGTCCTGCCAGGTCATTGCTATAGCTATCATCCAGCAGGGTGCAGTGATTTATTCCCTCTTTGAGTTCCATTCTCATTTTCACTTGCCGCAACTGATCCAGTCCTTTCTGAATGGCTTCAATTCCCCATTTCTGGTACATCAAAAAAACAATACAGTGAACGACATTTTCCAAAGAAGCCTCATCCTGAAACGGTACAATGAAACTCAGCCTGTCAAACTTTCCTATCTGGTTAAATAATATTTGTGTTTGCCCATTTCCGGAAACAATAAATTTCACCCGCAAATTCGCCTCCGTATCGGGATTGGTTGACCAAGCGATGAGCTGATTATCGGCAAAATTAGAAGAGAGTACACGATCTATTTCTTCGCATTCTTTTCTGTAAATAACAATTTTACATTCCTTGAAAAGGATAGCCTTCTCCCTGGCTTTTTGAATGCGATTTTCAAAACCCTTGTCGTGCGCCGGGCCCAAATTAGTAAATATCCCGATCTCCGGCTTAATCAGCTTTTGCAGTTTTTCCATTTCCCCGGGCAGGGATATTCCGGCCTCAAAAACGCCTATCTCATGTTCGGTATTAAGTTGCCAGACAGAAAGCGGAACGCCTATCTGGGAGTTATAGCTCTTGGGATTCTTTACCACCTGATATTTTGCCGCCAGGAGTTGGCTCAACCATTCTTTTACGATGGTTTTTCCATTGCTGCCCGTGATGCCAATCACCGGTAATGAAAAATGATGTCTGTGAGCAATGACTATCTCTTGCAATGCCAGGGTACTGTCGTTAACCTGACAAATATTAACACCTGACATGGCTGCACCGTCAAATTCTTCTACTATAAATTGACGGCAACCTTGTTCATAAAGTGACTGTATAAATTGATGCCCATCGTGATGTTCGCCCCTGATTGCAAAAAATACTGACTCAGGACGGATATTAGCCTGTCTGCTGTCGGTCAGCAGATGAAGTATTTTTTGGCCGGATTCAGCCAGTTGAATGATATTTCCCTGACAGTATGCAGAAAGTTCTTCAAAAGTCATAGCCTAATTATCAAAAAGCTCTCTGCTTAATTTTTTATTCCAGAACTTATGCCAATGGTAGTCATTGCCATCCAAAAAATCATTATGCCAAATTGTGGAATTAAGGCAGAATCCTGAGGCATCGGTAATCCATTTTCGGTTAAAATAATCCAAATAGGTAATGAAATACCTGATAGAAGAAAAGTGCATCCAATTGTCTTATAATTCATCTCAATGCTGTCAATCAATACTCCCTTTACACCAAGTGTCAATATACCTGCAATTCCAGCAATGAAAATTGGAAAAAATAATTTGTCAAACTTAAAGCTTATTGCCGCTATTACAAAAGCATAAAAAATGGTCACCAAAAATATTACGATTACCAATGTTAACCCCATTTTCTGTTTTAAAGACTTTTTAATATTTATCAAAGGAATGCCAAGCCCAAATAGTATTGGAATAATAAATATCCAATTGGTCATATAGGCAATTGTGGTACTTGATACCGCTAAAACCAGATTAGTAAGTATGGTGAGATATGATTTGATACTCTCATTTTTTAATTGGTTACATTGGAGATTACACAGGCAAAGACAAGTAAAAAAATTTATTTCGCAAACACTAGATCAAGCTATACTCATCGGAAATTAAAATTGCCGATATTGAATAGTTGAAATTGAGTACCTATGAATGATTTGAGTTCTTCCCTTTCATTTACCAATCTTTGGATTTGTTCAAAAATGGCTTT
>JBBSOG010000359.1:0-6473 GCA_038259985.1 Cytophagales bacterium | reverse complement strand
TTATTCTGACCATACTTTTGATTACCCTTATCCGGTAGCTATTTCTGTGCATGCTGCTTCCATTGGTATGGAATATCCGATGATCTGCTTCAACTTTGGCCGTCCTGAACCGGATGGCACTTATACGGATAGCAAGAAATGGGGCATGATAAGCGTAATTGTGCACGAAGTAGGCCATAATTTCTTCCCTATGATCGTCAATACTGATGAGCGTCAGTGGACCTGGATGGACGAAGGACTTAACACCTTTCTGGAAAACCTCACTTGCGAAAAGTACTATCCTAACATGCCGCTTAAGTTCGGTACGCCACAGACGATTGTAGGCTATATGGGTGGCGACAAGAATTTCATTCGCCCGATTATGACCAATTCGGAGCAAATTATGCAGTTTGGTTATAATGCTTACGGTAAACCATCGGCGGCGCTGTATACTTTGCGCAACACCATCATGGGACCTGAACTGTTTGACGCGGCTTTCAAAGAGTACGCTCAGCGTTGGAAGTTCAAAAGCCCTACCCCGGCTGACTTTTTCCGAACCATGGAAGATGCTTCTGCCGTTGACCTGGACTGGTTTTGGAAAGGCTGGTTCTACACTACTGACCACGTAGACATGACGGTAGACAATGTGAAATGGTACAAAATGGAACCTGAAGAGGCTGAAGTTGAGAAAAAAGTAAAAGCTAAAAAAGGAACCCTGAGCAAGGCCGAAGCTACTGCCGAAGAAGTGGCCGATAGCAAGCAGATGCAGGAAACCTACGAGCCGCTGACCGTCACTGATACCGATGCCCGCTTTTACGGGGAGTTCATGAACCGTCAGGATGACGATGCGATCCGTAAACAATATGAAGGCAAAAATATTTATGAAGTGTCTTTCAAGAATGAAGGGGGACTGGTGATGCCGCTCATCGTTAAGTTTGACTACGCAGACGGAAGCACCGAAACCAAGAAAATTCCGGCGGAAATCTGGCGCAAAAATGAAAATACCGCGACCAAAGTATTTGCCACCGAAAAGGAAGTAGTTTCCGTTACCCTTGACCCGGCCAATGAAACGGCTGATACCGACTTAAGTGATAATGTTTTCCCCCGTACGGAAGATAAGTCAAAATTTGACAAGTTTAAGGATAAGAAAACAAGAGAGTAGGGGGCTTAGTGTTATGGTGTTAAGTGGTTTTCGCATAATACCATAACGCTTTCAATACCCTAATTTTTCTTTCACCCTGCCTAATACTTCGCGGGCGATATCCCGGGCTTTGATCTCCCCTTTCTCTAGTTTGGTATGTAGTTCAGTCAGGTTTTCCATATAGTAGTCAAAGACTTTTCTCTCTTCCGCGTATTTCTCCAGGATCAGTTCATATAATTCCTGCTTGGCATGGCCGTAGCCGTAGTTGCCCGCTTGGTACTTCTTCCTCATCTCAGCGATTTGTACTTCATTAGCTAATAAGCTATACAAATCAAATACTGTGTCTTTATCCGGATTTTTGGGAGCCTCCAGTGGCGTACTGTCAGTGACAATAGACATTACTTGCTTGCGCAATGGCTTTTCCGGCAAGAAAATATCAATGGTATTTCCATAGGATTTGCTCATCTTCTGCCCATCCGTTCCGGGAATCGTCATCAGGGCTTCTTCAATTTTAGCTTCGGGCAGCACAAAAGTTTCTCCGTACAAATTATTGAACGTACTGGCGATATCCCTTGCCATTTCAAGGTGCTGCTGCTGGTCTTTGCCTACCGGTACAAAGTCAGCATCGTACATGATGATGTCGGAGGCCATCAGCACCGGATAGGTAAACAGTCCGGCATTGACATCCGCCAGCCTATCAGATTTATCTTTAAAGGAGTGGGCATTGGCCAGCATCGGATAGGGGGTAAAGCAATTGAGGTACCAGGTCATCTCACACACTTCAGGAATGCGTGATTGGCGGTAAAAGATATTCTGGTCAGTATCAAAGCCAAAAGCTAACCATGAGGCCGCCACAGCATCGGTATTGTGCTTTCGGGTTTCCGCATCTTTGATGGTGATCAGTGAGTGCAGGTCAGCGATAAAAAACAGGGACTCATTGTCCTTTTCATGGGATAAAGTGATGGCGGGTACAATTGCCCCTAGTATGTTTCCCAGGTGTGGCCTACCTGTGCTCTGTATTCCTGTTAATATTCTTGACATCTTTTCTCCAATTTTTTGGCAAAGTAAACGAAAATATCACTTCAAAAACAAAATAAGCAACAACGATACATACCTCATCAGGCTTCGCAACTTGGGGTGCTTTTGTTGGTCAAACCATATCTCGTTAGTCTGAGAAGCTAAATTTTAAGCTTTTAAAGCTAAGAAATAGTACATTGCTTTTGCAAAACTATTATGTGGAGACGAACTTTTAGCAACAAATTCATTTTAGGGGACATATATAACCCTGTCAAAGATTCAGGAGATATTTATAGCATAAAAATTGTTCGTCATTCAATAAACTAATTCAGCCACATCACCATAGTAAAAAAGAGCATCATGAAAAGAAAGTTGTTATTCCTCTCCTATTTGATTTTCCTTTCAACCTACGTTTTGGCGCAGGACCAAAAGCCAGTCATCGCCTTTGAAAACACCAGTCACGATTTTGGCTCCTTGAAAGAGGAAGCCGGACCAGTATCCTACGAATTCACTTTTGTAAATACCGGGGAATCCCCGCTAGTCCTTAGCGATGTGCGTCCTTCCTGCGGATGTACTACGCCCAGCTGGTCCAGAGAGCCGGTTGCCCCCGGTGATACCGGCGTTATTGTGGCACAGTACAGTCCTTTGAACCGTCCAGGAACATTTCGCAAATCTATCACCGTTACTTCCAATGCAGAAACCAATAGTGCGGTGCTGTATATTCAGGGTATTGTACAGCCCAAGCCCAAAACTCCGGTGGATGATTATCCCACACAAATGGGCAGTATGCGTGTCAAATATCGCTCACTCAACATGGGTAAACTCCTGACCAATGAACCTACTTTAAAGTCTTTTGATATCTACAATGATAGTGAAGAAACCTTGATTTTTAGTGCTAACCCTGTGACCCCGGATTATATCTCGGTGGACGTGGAACCCAAAGAACTGTTACCCAACCAGAAGGGTAGCATTAACCTTGCTTATGACGCGCAAGCTCGCAAGAGTTTAGGATTCACGTCTGACCACATCCGTTTGTTTACCAATGAGGCGGTAGATAGTGTCAAAGAATTTACGGTGATGGCCACCATAGAAGAGTATTTTGCGCCTATGACGGAAGAGGAACTGGCAAAAGCACCTAAGTTAACCTTGGAGAAAAGCAGCCATGACTTCGGTAGTATACAGGAAGGCAAAACTGTCAAGACGGATTTTACATTCACCAATACCGGTAAAAGTATTTTGAATATCCGAGAGACTAAGGCCAACTGTGGATGTACCGTTTCTAAACCGGAAAAAAACACCTTGGCCCCCGGAGAAAGCAGCCGAATCACGGTCACTTTTAACTCTAGCGGACGCCGAGGTAAGCAGCAAAAAGTGGTTACCATCTTCTCTAATGACCCCAAAGCACCGACCCAGCAAATCAGTATCAATGGCCGGGTCAATACCCCTGATTCAGATAGTGAGTAAGTATCAAAAGATTATATTATGTCGTGTTGAAACAAGAAAGGCTACCACAACGATAGCCTTTCTTTTGTTTGAATATAATGCTGAATGTTAGCTGTCAGTATTTTCACCGGCAGCTTCTTCACTCGCCTGTGGCTGGCCTTCTTTGGTAGCGGTAATGTCAAAACCGATATTTACGGTATTGTAAATAAATTTGTCTTTAGCCACCCTCACCGGGTCACCTTCGTCATTATATGAAATCTTCCAGTGGGTACGGTCAATATTGAACTTAGCTTCGGCAGTCACCTGATCCTCAGCTACATTGATGCGGGCAGGAAAGCTTACGCTCAATGTAGTATCACGCATCGTAAGGTTACCAGTCACCCAATGGGTAGGGCTATCCAATTTGTACTCACTTATTTCTTCATTGTTGACTTTCACCGCCATATTTTCATTCTCCCCGGTAGAAGCGGTAGCATTGTCATACGCTTTCACTTCAGTAATTTCAAATTTACCAGTAGGATGCTGCTCTACATGAAAAAAATCTTCAGACTTAAGATGGCCGGTTAGCTTATCACGATCTTCTCCTTCCAGGTCCTGCACATCAATATTATTGAGATCTATGGTGAAATTTCCACCGACAACCTGGCCATTTTCTACTGCTATTGAACCATCTTCAATACCGATAGTACCATTGTGCTGGCCGGTAGGCTTGAAACCATTCCACATCAACTCACTCTGGTCAATATTTATAGCGTAATTTGCTGCACTGGCACTTGCTTCCCCTACCTCTTGCGCTTCAGCAACCTCAGCTTCATCGCTTTGGGGCTTCTGAGCACAACTTACCATGATAAAAGCGGTCAATACAGTCAAAGAAAAATACTTCAATGTCTTCATAAATTAACTTATTTAATAAAAGTGTTTGTTAGTAAACAGTGTGTACTAACTGTTACTCTATCAAAAGGTTTCAAGATTGCCCATTCTTCACACAAAATTAATGCACTGAGTTTGCTTATATTCCACTTAAATCCTTCGGTTTTTTTTTCCAATCATCTGTACGAAAAGGTGAAGCCGGCAAAAAAGCTTCATTATACAAATTGGTCGTGGGATTATTGGCCCACCCATAGCGCACCGCCGCTGGTTTGTTAACTTGCGGGCTTTTGACCGACACTTCCTTTTCGCTGATAATCGTGGCGGTAGCGGGATAAAATTGCTGATCATCTCCGGCTAGGGTAAAGCCTTTTAATTTTTCCCCGGGCACCAACATCAAGCCTTCCGCTACTTCGCTAAACGTAAGTATTGCGGAATCCCCGTCCACTCGCATAGATTCGTATATCGGGCCACTGTATGCATTTTCTTTACTGTAGGCCACCTTGAGGGCCGCTAGCGCCAGGCGTTTCCCTACATCCTGCTTATTTTTAGGATGGATATCGGTAGAATCCCCAATATCTATGGTCACGGCCATACCAGTATTGTCCAAGTCCAGCGTCATCAGTTGGGCTTCTCTGAGTTCCGCCCAGCTTTCATCTCCCGGCCCCCCGGTGATAAAGTTAGCCAGCTGTACAAAAAGGAAAGGAAATTTGCCGCCGCCCCACTGCTCACGCCAGTCTTCTATCATCAGTGGAAACAAACTGCGGTACTGCTCAGCACGGCTGGCATTACTTTCCCCCTGATACCAAATCACACCTTTTATCCCAAAGGGCAAGAGCGGATTAATCATCGCATTATAAAGAACGGCTGGTTCGTTGGGAAACCTATCTACTACCGGGAGGGGGTCAGAAGCATCAAATTTCCATGCGCCATCCAGGGCGATGCCTAATTTTTCGCCATTCTGCTCCAGGTACATCTCTTCTGCTGGACCGGTAAGGCCGCCATTTCCGCTATTGTCCTGCACCCTGACGGTAATGGTGTGCTGGCCGGCCTTAGCGGCTGAAGCAGGTATTTTATAAACCCGGAGCGTGCTATAGCCATTCGTTTGGCCTATCCTTTCATTGTCAAACCAGGTAATGTCTGCGTCATCAATGGCACCCAGGTGTAAGCTCAGGGCTTTCCCGGCGTAGCTTTCGGGAATATCTATTTGCTTTTGAAACCAGGCAAACCCATCAAAATCAGCCAGGCTAGTGTCGGCTTCTTCCCAGGTGGCAGGAAGCTGCATTTCAGGCCAGTCTTCTGTTTGAAAGTCTGGAGAAAAGCTTAGGTCTTTCTCTTGCGCATTTGCTTTGGCAAGCGTGCGGTCACGTAATTTTCTATTTTCCACATCAGAGTTTGGGTTTTCAGACTGCAATCTCTTGTCTATCTCCCCAAGTTCCTCTTTATACTCGCTCAACTCACTAACCGCTTCTTCGCTGGTCCACGCTTCGGCGGGCGTACCTCCCCAGCTAGAGTTGATCAGGCCGATAGGTACATCCAGTTCCTGCTGAAGGTGCCTACCGAAAAAATAGGCCACAGCAGAGAAGCTCCCGATAGTTTCTGGTGAAGTTTGCTGCCAGGCACCGTCAGGAAGATTTTCCAAGGGTTCGTAACTCGTGTTGCGGGAAACGGTAAACAGCCTGATTTCGGGATAGTTGGCATTGGCAATTTCTTCTTCAAAATTATCCACCTGGGCCCTGAGTGCCCATTCCATATTGGACTGACCGGAAGCCAGCCAAACATCGCCTATCAGAATATCTTGGAGCGTGATGGTCGTGTCTTCGCCGACGATTTGTAATTCATGAGGGCCACCAGCTTCCATTTCGGCAAATTCTACTGACCATTTGCCTTCAGAATCTGCTGTTGTCTTTTGGGTATTACCTGCCAGGCCCACTTCCAGATTTCCATCCGGGTCAGCAGTGCCCCATATTTTAATGGGCGCTTCCCTTTGTAAGACCGCATGATTGGTAAAAAGTTGGTGGGTTTT
>JBBSOG010000358.1:0-6479 GCA_038259985.1 Cytophagales bacterium | reverse complement strand
TTTCTGAGCAATAGTAACCATCAGGAGATGGCCAAGAAAAAAATCATTTACTTTCGGGAATATCTGCTGAGCAATTATCGGCTAAATGGTGATTGGCAGGACGAAAATTTCCGTGAGCGGGTAGCCCACAAAACAGGAAAGCAGCGCAGTGAAATAGATGAAGTTTTTGACCTTATTATGATTTTACAAGCTAAGCAGAGCCTTTCTTCGGAAGAGCTTTTATCATTGAACCAAAAAATAGACACTTTTTATTCTAAAGAAGCAATCATCTGAAAATATGGAACCTAAGGACGAGCAGACATTTCAAAACCGGGTAGATTTAAGCCAGTTGGCAGAAAGCGTGGAGCATATTCGCAAAAATATTGGTGAATGGATTGTGGGGCAGGAGCACATGGTAGACTTGATCATCACCGCCATGCTGGCTGACGGGCATGTACTATTGGAAGGGGTACCCGGCGTCGCCAAGACTTTGGCTGCAAAATTAGTAGCCAAAACGGTGTCGGTAGCATTTTCACGTATCCAGTTTACACCTGATCTGATGCCTTCTGATGTGTTGGGCACCTCTATCTTTAATGCCAAGACTACGGATTTTGAATACCGCAAAGGGCCGATTTTCTCCAATATCGTTTTGGTAGATGAGATCAACCGGGCACCGGCCAAAACCCAGGCTTCGCTCTTTGAGGTGATGGAAGAACGGCAGATTACCGCTGACCTGCATACGTTTAAGATGGACGTGCCTTTTATGGTATTGGCTACTCAAAACCCTATAGAACAGGAAGGTACCTATCGCCTGCCGGAAGCCCAGTTAGACCGTTTCCTCTTTAAAATAGAAGTAGATTATCCCAGCCTGGACGAAGAGACGATGATGCTGGAACGCTTCCATCGGCGTCACAACCGACAGGATATTTCTAATGTTAAAGCAGTCATAAGCGCCGAACAACTGATAGGCTACCGGGAAAAAATCGGCCACATCCATATAGAAGACCACCTCATCCGCTACATCGCGGCGATTGTCAATGAAAGCCGACAATCTCAGGCTTTGTATCTGGGCGCGTCTCCCCGCGCGTCTTTGGCCATTATGTCGACTGCTAAAGCCTACGCCGCTATCCACGGCCGCGATTTCGTGACCCCCGAAGACATCAAATCAATGGCGATACCCGTGATGGTACACCGCGTCATCCTTACCCCGGAAGCGGAGATGGAAGGCCGTCGTGTCAAAGAAGTGCTGAAACAGATGATTGATAAAGTAGAGGTGCCGAGGTGAGACGGATGCATACACAAACCCTGCTGTTGTATATGTTACAAGCGGGCAATTTTATAAATTTAATTTATACAGATTCGCTATTAGGCAATGCTCAAAAAACGCAACTAAATTTGGCACAACATTTTATGTTATATTTATCGTAAGTAAACATTAAAAAGTATACGCATGAAAAATGAACCGTGCCGCCGGTCGGACAGAATTGTAGAATTGCTCTCTGAAAGCTTAAAAAGGTAAGATCAGATGGCAGAGCGCTTAGATGGCATGGTAACGGGTTTGGAAGGTATGGAAAAGGGTATTGACAGGGTAACGAACGCAGTAAATAGTTTAACTGATATTGTTAAAGCATGGATGGAGCATACTAAAGACATTGGAGAAATGAGGGAACGTTTAACAGATTAGAAAAACACGTTGGACTCTAATTATTTCAGATGGTCGCTCAAAGAATTTGAAGATATTGATATGAATAGACTGAAAAAAAACAGCGATTGCAACTTCTAACTTGAAAAGACAAGTTTTACCACGTTTGACAAATTGGCTCACCCGCCCCGTTGACATTGCCCCGCTGGTCTACGCCAGAATTGTGCTGGGTTTGTTGATCACTATTGAGTTAAGCGGGGGCATGTTTACCGCCTACATCCAAACATTATTGCATCTCGGCGTCCATTTTTCTTATCAAGTAGCCCCCTTTATCCAACCCTGGCCCAGCCCTGTTTTGATGTACACACATTTTTGTGCTAATCTTTTGTTGGGCTTTATGCTGGTATTTGGCCTTTACTACCGAGTAGTTAGCTGGCTTTTTTTCCTTTCCGCAACCAGCCTTTTTTTGATGGAAAAGGCATTGTATATCAACCACTTCTACCTCTACTGCATCATGCTGTTTTTGTTTGCGCTGCTGCCTGCCAACCGCGGATTTTCGCTGGATGTTCGCCGAAAGCCGGAGATCGCCGTGTCGGAAGTGCCTGCCTGGAATTTGTACATTCTGCTTTTCCAGATCAGCGTAGTCTATATCTACGCCGGGTTTGCCAAACTGAATACCGACTGGCTACAGGCGCAGCCTTTGAAGCTCTGGCTGTCAGCGAAAGACGATCACTTCCTGCTGGGGGACTTGCTTACACAGGACTGGTACGCTTATGCGATGGCATACGGCGGAATAGCGTATGACCTGCTGATTGTTCCTTTCATGCTATGGAAAAAGACGCGGAAAGTTGCTTTTGGAATTACCGTTCTATTTCATGCTACCAATGCCCTGACCTTTGGCGTGGGTACTTTTCCCTGGTTTTCTATCGCAGCGACAGCTTTGTTTTTTCCGCCTTACGTTTTTAGAAAGTGGCTGGACAAAAAATTATTGCCAGCAGGCACCCACATATTTCGGTACGATCGGATTAAAAAGCTGCTTTATCCGCTGCTGATTGTGTTTGTGATTTTCCAGTTGAGCTTTCCCCTGCGGCCTTATCTTTATCCGGGCAATGCCAGTTGGACGGAAGAGGGGCACTTTTTTGCTTGGCGTATGATGTTACGTACCAAGCAGGGCGATGTTCAGTTTGTCGTCAATGATGCGGCATCGGAAGCCAGCGAAAATGTCATTTTGAGTGAGCATCTGAACCAGCGGCAGATCAGCAAAATGACTGGCCACCCGGATATGATGTTACAGTTTGCCCATTATTTGAAAGACTATTATGTTACCGAAAAGGGCTATGCAAGTCCACAAGTCGGTGCCGAATGTTTAGTTGCCCTTAATGGAAGAAAACCAAAATATATGCTAAAATTTGATACTGATTTATCTGCCCAGAAAAGAAGCTGGCGACCTTATGATTGGGTGATTCCGCTGGAAAATCAATAGTTTTGCTAAATTGAAAGCCTGTCCTTTACCCTATATATTTTATAATGCTCCGCTCTCTATATCTCACTAACCGCTTTTTCATTAGCCTGGCAGTAGTTATTCTACTGTTTATCCTGAGTTTTAGCTTCAATTGGCTATTTGGAGTGGCCTTGGTAAGCTTTTTTGTTTGGTTATTATTAATCGTTGCTGACTTGCTTTTGCTTTACAATACCAAAAAAGGCATCAGCGCCCATCGCCTTACGCCGGACCGCCTGTCCAACGGAGATGAGAACCTGTTGAAAATACATATTACCAACCATTATCGTTTTGTAGCAGACCTGAAAATCATAGATGAAATCCCAGTGCAGTTTCAGAAAAGGGATTTTGATATTAGCTTGCCTTTAGCCGCCGCTAAGTCACATACTTTAAGCTACGGCCTACGTCCGGTGAAGCGGGGCGAATATACCTTTGGTGCATTGAACGTATATATGGCTTCGCCTCTCCACTTAGTACAACGCCGCTTTCGTTTTTCTCAGGACAAAAGTGTTCCGGTGTATCCGTCCTTTGTCCAGATGCGCAAATATGAATTGATGGCGATTTCCAGCAACCTGACGGAATTAGGCATCAAGCGTATCCGTAGGTTTGGGCACAACCGAGAGTTTGAGCAAATCAAAGAATACGTAGCCGGAGATGATTTCCGTACCATTAATTGGAGAGCCACAGCGAGACTGGGCGGGCTCATGGTCAACAAGTACCAGGATGAGCGCTCGCAGCAGGTATATGCGATCATTGACAAAGGGCGTACCATGAAAATGCCTTTTGAAGGGATGAGCCTGCTGGACTATGCCATCAATGCCAGCTTGGTGATTAGCAACATCGCGATTAAAAAAGAAGACAAGGCCGGGTTGATTACTTTTCAGCACAAAGTACAACAGATGGTGCCTGCCGGTAAACGCAGTAACCAGATGCACCTGATTATGGAAACGTTGTATGCACAAAAAACAGCTTACAATGAAGCCGATTTTGAGGCACTGTACGTACATGTGAAGCGGCAGATCAAACAGCGCAGCCTGCTGTTGTTGTTTACCAATTTTGAATCACTTTCTTCTCTGGAGCGCCAACTCCCCTATCTGCGTCGGCTGGCAGCCACCCATGTATTGGTGGTGATTTTTTTTAAAAATACAGAACTCTATAAACTACTTGACAAGGATGTAAATGACATACAGGAGGTGTACCAGAAAACCGTAGCAGAAAAATTTGCCCTGGAAAAAAAGGTGATGAGCGAGTTGCTACAAAAACACGGTATTTATAGTGTATTGACCACCCCTCAGCAACTTTCGGTGGATACCATCAATAAATACCTAGAGCTAAAAGCCCGGGGCGTGATATAAGCAACGGGCAGCATAAAACTGCCCGTTTGGTAAACTAAACCTGCTGCGTCACCCAGGAGCGGCACCAGCCATTCGGGTTGACAGCCCCATTGGCCAGAAGCTGGCATCCTCCGCAATCTCCCTCAAACTTATCGGGTAGCCAAAAGCGACAGTTGTTACATAACTGGTCTTCTTTAGGGGATTTCTCCACATATTCCAAGCTTTGGCGCATGTTTAAATCCGCTTCGGTAAGCTCCTTATTATATTCGCTACAGTCTACCTCTCCCTGTGATTGCACAGGCGCCTCTGCTACCGGGCTTTCTTCCGTAGGAGCGGGAGTAGTGTTTTTTTGCATAGCAGTAGCGCTGTTTTCTGAAGTAGTGCCACCACAAGCGCTGAGTAACGCAGAACCGGAGACAGCCGTAAGGCCCAGTACACCTGCCCTTTTGATAAACGATTTACGATCCATCTTTTTCATAAAATTCGCTGATTAAATAAATATATATAACTTATAGCCTCTGCTTTCGCAGTGACATGATGTTAAAATCATAAGCATCTTTACTTGTTTGACAGAAAGCATAGTTTATAATCTATCTAAATTTTCATTTTTTTTATCATGCATAACCCCATAGAAAAATCTGTTCGGGAAACTACCAGAAGTGTAAAGAAAGTGACCCGGGCTGTCAGGAAAATTTCACTGAATGCCTTGACCTTCAACAGGAAAAAACATAATTCCTACAAGCTCAGCCAAAGCGCAGGTACAGCGCCTGGAACGCTGATTTACACCGGTATCAATACTGAAGAGCCGGTAGAAATCACTTTACATCAATATTGCGAGGAGAATATTGAGACCAAGCAAAGTGCAAACCTTCAGGAAATTCTCGGACAGATAGATAAGGGCAAACAGAACTGGATCAACATCAGCGCATTGCATAACACGCAACTCGTACAGGAGGTGGGCGACTATTTTGAGCTACACCCGCTGGTCATGGAAGATATCATGAATACGGTGCTTTCCCCCCAGTTTGAGAGCTACGAAGATTATCTCTTCCTCACGCTGAAAATGCTGAAGATAAATCCCAAGACCAGGATGATTGAGCAGGAGCATGTCAGCTTTATTTTGGGCGATTATTTTTTGATCTCCTTTCAGGAAACGAAGCAAGATGTCTTCGAGCCGGTACGCCAGCGACTGAACGGGCAAAAAGGGAGGATAAGAAAAAGAAAGCCGGATTATTTGCTCTACGCACTGATAGATGTAATTGTAGATAATTACTATACTATCACCGAAGAGGTTAATGAGCACATGGACGAACTGGAAGATGAGCTCATCCACGATCCTCGACAGGATGTGGTGGAAAGAATTACCCATAAAAAACGACAGATTATTGAGTTACGCAAAATCGTATATCCACTAAGGGATGTCTTGAGTAAACTCAATACGGAAGAAAAGCTGGTACAAGGACAAACCATGCGTTTTTTTAACGATGTATATAGTCACGTAGACCATGTGATTGGCACCATGGAATCGCAGCGGGAAGTACTGATTGGCTTTATGGACTTATATATGTCAACCATAAGCAACCGCATGAACAATGTAATGAAAACGCTGACCATCATCGCGACCATTTTCATCCCCCTCACCTTCGTAGCAGGTCTCTATGGGATGAACTTTGACAATATGCCTGAGCTACATTACCAATGGGGTTATCAGATTGCCTTGGGGATCATGTTCGTTTTGGGCGTAGGCATGTATATTTACATGCGAAGTAGGAAATGGTTCTAGCATAATAGTAATATTAAATGATGTAACTGGTAGCATCTGAAAAATCATGGCTATCACTTCCAATAATTTCACAACCTGTATTAATAACAAAAGCATGATTTTCAGAAGAAAGGCTTTAAAGATTCTTTCCAGTCTGCCATTTGGGAGTATAATATTTGGGGGAATTTCAACGACAGCACATGCGAACGCACTGATAGCAGATAAAACTGTGTCAAATTTAGAATCAGTTCCAAAAAATAAACC
>JBBSOG010000357.1:0-6488 GCA_038259985.1 Cytophagales bacterium | reverse complement strand
TTAAAATATGTTGACTTATGATTAATTATGCTTTGCATGACAATGTACTGACGCCCGATCCTAATGATGCGATGGCGATTGTACAAGACACCAAAAAGTGTACGTTGGATGACCTGGTACAGGACGTAACCGGTACCGGTTCTATCTTAAAAGAGACCGAATGTAATGCCGTAATGCCCGCTATATTCAGGGCGCTGGGCAAACGCCTGCAAAACGGTGAGGGCTTTATCTCTGAGTTCCTGGTCATTGACCGTAGCATCAGTGGGGTATTTACTAATGAAGAGGACTATTATGACTCCGAACGCCACCAGATCAATACCAATGTACGCCTGGGCAGCACCCTGGCCAAAATGGCCGGGCAGAGTGAGGTAAAGAAGGTGCCAGCCATCAAAAAGCAGCCCTTACCGGAAAGCTTTCGCGACTTGAAGAGTAAGACGTACAATGACCTAGTGACCCCTGGCCAGTTTGCCGAGATCATAGGCAAAGACCTTAAGATCAATGGCCTGGACAAGCTCACTGACCTGGACAATAACGTGGAAGGGGTGTTCTTTACAGACTCTAAGGGCGTAGAAACCCGGGTGAAGGAGATTGCCAATAACCTGCCGGGCAAATTGACCATTGAAATACCCGATAGCCTCAAGAAGGGTGAATATACCTTGGAGATACGCAATATCCGCCGGGGCACCAAGACCCTCCGCAAAGGCCGCCTCAACGAGACGCTGGTGGTAGCTTAACCCCCTTTACATTTGATACCAGGATAGAAGTAGAACAACGCTTAGGGTTGATTTAACCACACTCTCTGGATATCAGAGGTAGCATTTATTCTATAAACTTACACCCATAAGATCAAGCCCTTTCTTCACCGGAAAGGGCTTTCTTATGTAGAACCAGTCTAATCTACACGACCCCTGTAGCTATAACCCCCCGACCCATGCAGCTATAACCTGCCCCCTCGTGTAGCTATATCCTCAGCTCTTCAGTCCTCCCTCTTATCATTCGCATATCATCCTCGTCTCCTGACGAGGACGCCCTCCCGTATCGTCCCCGTCTCCAGACGGGGATGCATGAGGCTGGCGATTATATCGCCAATACTGCCTATCATTATTTGAAATGCTGCGTCTGGCCGACCGCGTCACAGACGCTATTCTCAGCAGTCCCCGTTGCAAACGGGGACTATAAATACGATCGTCCCCGTCTCCGGACGCCCGGCTTCGCGGCGAGAATGCATGAGACTGGCGATTGTATCCCCTCATGTAGCTGTACGTTGCAGTCACTTATTGTTCTTGTCTCCGTACCGTCCGCGTCTCTTTCATGTAGTGTCATAGCGGGGTTGCACTGTCTCAGTGGGGTCTTCGGTACGAGACCTCACGTGGGGAACGCCCAGCGTTGAATATGGTACATAGCTCACTCGCTGTGCAGGACATCCCATGCGGGGTCATAAATAGACCCCGCTGAGAAGGTATCGTCCGCGTTTCCAAATGCCTGGCTTCCCGGCAAGAATGCCCGAGACCGGCGATTATATCGCCAATAGTGCCTATCATCGTTTGAAATGCCGCGTCACGCTGACCGCGTTCGGCCAACCGCGTCACAGACGCTAATCTCATGAATCCTCGTGCTGAAACGAGGACTATTATGCTGCATTATCGTCCCCGTCTCCAGACGCCCGGCTCCCCGGCGGGAATGCATGAGGCTGGCGATTGTATCGCCAATGCTACCAATTACTGCTTGAAATGCCGCATCTAGCCAACCGCATAGCAGACGCTAATCTCGTGAGTCCGCGCATTGCATGCCACGTCTAGACGACCGCGTCACAGACGCTAATCTTGTGAGTCCGCGCATTGCATGCCACGTCTGGAGATGATGATGCTAATACAATGGTTTCTTCGCAGGGAAGGCATATCTCTCATTTATTTTATTCAACTTTGTGCCCTGCCTTTCAATTGATCGCGCATTACATGAATTCCCTTTTACCCTCTGATTTAACATAAATGCTCATCAGCAAAGGCGTCAAGTACATGCTGCTTTCTACTTTCCTGTTTGCCTGTATGAATGTGCTGGTCAAATTTGTGACCGCTATCCCGGCAGTGGAGGTGGTTTTCTTTCGTTCAGTGATTTCCCTAGTCATCAGTTATACCATTCTCAAAAGTAAAGGAATTGCCCTCTGGGGAAACAATAAGCCGTTGCTGATTGCCCGCGGAGCTACCGGGGCAGTTGGTTTGATCCTGTATTTTATGCTCATCCAGCAGATTCCGCTGGCTACCGCGGTGACATTACAGTTCCTGGCACCTATAGTCACCGCTATGCTAGGCATGCTGATGCTGAAGGAACGGGTGAGCCTATGGCAATGGCTGTTTTTCTTACTCTCTTTTGGTGGCATATTGGTGGTGAATGGTTTTGATGCCCGGGTAGAACTGATACACCTTCTTATGGGCCTTTTGGCAGCTTTCGGGGCGGGCATGGCCTATACCATCATTAGGAAGCTGAAGAAAAGTGAGCATCCCCTGGTGATCGTGATGTATTTTCCGCTGGTGACGATGCCAATAACCGGCTTATACTCCGCCTGGCATTGGGTCATGCCCCAAGGCATAGCGTGGCTGACTTTGCTAGGTATTGGCGTACTGACCCAGTTTGCCCAGTATTACCTGACCAAATCTTTTCAGGAAGAAGAGATTAACAAGGTCGCCAGTCTGAATTATTTGAGTATTCTGTATGCTTTGTGCTTCGGTTACATTTTCTTTGAAGAGAAATTTAATGTGTATACCTACCTGGGCATGTTGTTGGTCGTTAGTGGCGTGCTGCTCAACATGTGGTATAAGTACAAAACAAATCCAATGAGAAGTGGAGCTGCCCCGCTAAAACGCCCGGCCTAGCATTTACCTATGAAATTTGATTTACAATCTCAAGACCCGAAATCCAAAGCCCGTGCAGGGGTGCTTCATACTGATCATGGGCTAATCCTTACCCCCATCTTTATGCCGGTGGGCACGGCGGGTACCGTCAAAGCAGTGCACCAACGGGAGCTAAAGCAGGATATAAAAGCAGAAATTATTCTCGGCAACACCTATCATCTCTATCTCCGTCCCGGACTGAACTTGCTGGAAAGAGCGGGCGGACTGCATCAGTTCAACGGATGGCAGGGGCCTATATTGACCGATAGCGGTGGATATCAGGTGTATTCGCTGGCAGATACCCGTAAAATCAAGGAGGAAGGCGTTACCTTTCAATCGCACATTGATGGTTCCCGGCATAAATTTACGCCCGAATATGTGATGGACATCCAGCGGAGCATAGGTGCCGACATCATCATGGCTTTTGACGAATGCACACCTTATCCTTGCGAGTACGATTATGCCAAAAACTCTTTGGCGATGACCCACCGCTGGCTTAAGCGATGCTGTACACGTTTTGACCATACCGAGCCACGTTATGGTTACCAACAGACCTTGTTTCCCATTGTGCAGGGAAGTGTCTACAAAGATTTGCGCATACAGTCTGCCGAATTCATTGCCTCCTGCAATAGGGATGGAAACGCGATCGGTGGACTAGCTGTAGGGGAACCTGCCGAGATGATGTACGAAATGACGGAACTGGTCTGCGACATACTGCCCCAGGATAAGCCCCGTTACCTGATGGGCGTGGGTACGCCAGCCAATATTCTGGAATCCATTGCTATCGGCGTGGATATGTTTGACTGTGTGATGCCTACCCGCAATGCCCGCAACGGCATGTTGTTTACTACCCAGGGAATTATTAACATCAGGAACGAAAAGTGGAAAGATGAGCTTTCCCCTATAGATGAAGCGTTGGGTGGTTATGTGAGTATGCAGTATTCAAAGGCTTATCTAAGACATTTAATTCATTCTAAGGAGATGCTTGGTGCACAAATTGCGAGTGTACATAACCTGACATTTTACCTTTGGCTTGCCCGTCAGGCCAGGGAACATATACAGGCCGGTGATTTTGCTACCTGGAAAAATACGATGGTAGATAAACTCATGACCAGACTTTAACGTGCATAACCGTACATGAAAATACTTGACTTATATATTCTCAAGAAGTTCTTGGGCACTTTCTTCTTTGTGGTGCTGCTGCTGGTTTCGGTAGTCAGTGTCATTGATTATACTGAGAAGAACGATGATTTTCTGGAACACCAGCTAAATGCTGTCCAGATCTTATCTTATTATGTCAATTTTATTCCCTACGTAGCCAGCCTGATTACCCCCATCACCGTATTCATTGCGGTGGTGTTTGTTACTTCCAAACTGGCAGGTAATACCGAGATCATTGCGATTCTGAGTAGTGGGGTGAGCTTTCGCCGCTTAATGGTCCCATATATGATTGGGGCACTCTTTATCGCTGCCATAAGCTTTTGGCTGAATGGATGGGTAATCCCTAATGCCAATAAGGCGAGGATTGCATTTGAGATTAAGTATGTGAAAAGCCCATTCTTCAACGATGAGCGCAATATCCATATGAAGATATCTCCCGAAGGATATGCTTATATGGAAAGCTATAATAACAATGCTGATGTTGGGTATCGTTTTACGCTGGAAAAAATTGATGGTAATCGGATGATGGAGAAGCTCAGCGCCCGTAAGATAGAATGGGACTCTACCGCTGCTCGGTGGAAGCTTAAAAACTGGACCCGGCACACCTTTGATGGTATGAAAGAATCTATCAACACTGGCACTGAGTTAGATACTACACTGAATATCCATCCCAAGGATTTTGGAAGTACCTACGGTATGTATGAAACCCTGACCCTGCCTGAACTCAATAAACACGTAGAAGTGCTACGTGAAAGAGGAGCCAACGATATTCCGCTGTATCAGGTGGAGAAATACATTCGGTACATGTCGCCCTTTACTGCGCTCATTCTCACGTTTATCGGGGTCATCATGTCGGCCCGAAAGGCGAGGGGAGGCTCGGGCTTTCAGATTGCTTTGGGCTTTGGTATTGCTTTCTTGTTTATCATTTTCTTCATCTTTGCCAGGAGTATTGCCGAAGCCAATACGGTCAACCCCATCATTGCGGTTTGGGTACCCAATATTATATTTACCGGCGTAGGGCTAGTCCTGTATAAATTTGTTCCCCGCTAAAATGGCCGTAGAAGCTAAGCATTACGCTCATCTCCACTTTGTGGTGTTGGTTTGGGGGTTCACTGCAATTCTAGGCTTATTGATCAGTATTCCGGCAGTAGAAATTGTACTGTACCGCACACTGATCTCCACCCTTGCCTTGGGTTTGCTGTTGTTTCTCTGGAAGAAGCCAGTAAATGTCGGTAGGAAAGCGATGCAACAGATTTTATTCACTGGCTTTTTGATTGCAGCGCATTGGATATTGTTTTTTGGGGCAGCTCGGGTCTCTACCGCTTCTGTTTGTCTGGCAGGTATGGCAACCAGTTCTTTGTGGACCAGTTTTATTGAGCCGTTCTTTTACCGGAAGAAAATCAAGTTCTACGAAGTGGCCCTGGGTTTTATGGCCATTCTAGGATTGTACGTGATCTTCCGCTTTGAATTTGATCATGCTTTGGGGCTATTAATGGCCATTGCTTCTGCTTTTCTAGCCTCGCTCTTTACGGTGATTAATAGTAAATTTACTAAGCAATACTATCACTACACCATCACTTTTTATGAAATGGGCGGCGCGTTTATCTTTACCCTGCTGTTCTTGCCTTTCTATGCGACTTTCATCAGTGAGGGTGGAGCGGTTTATCTGATCCCTACAGCTATGGACTGGTTTTATCTGCTGATACTTGCCTTAGTCTGCACGGTGTATGCTTATTCCGCTTCGGTGGAATTGATGAAAAACATCTCTGCCTACGCCGTCAACCTGACGACCAATATGGAACCGGTGTACGGTATACTGTTAGCCTTGGTCTTTTTGGGCGATAAGGAGCAGATGACCCCCGGCTTTTATGCGGGAACGGCTATCATATTGGCATCTGTGCTGGCTTATCCCATCATCAGAAGGTACCAAAGGAGAAGAGCAGCACGGGCGGAACTGACACGGATCAAATATTAGTTGCTGAGATTTAAACTTAGATCACCCAAAACAATTTTCTTGTCTACCCAGGGGTTTCCCTGACATCGGATGCTGGCGTCACCCAACATGGTCAGGTTAAGCTGGTCGTGCACGTGTAACTCCAGAAAACTATCACCAAAGGCGTGGACCTTTCCACTAGCACAAGCTAAGTCGCTAAGTTTGATCTGATGATCACCAAAAGTTTTGATCTTCAAACGGTCTACCTCACCTCCTTCAATAAGCAACTCATTATCTCCGTACAAAGAGGTTTTAAATTTCTTGCTGTGGATTTCCTCTAGAGTAACCCGGTTATCCCCGTAAACTTTGAGGGTAAATTTCTTACCGCTAATATCTCCCAAGTGATTAACTTCATTGTCACCCATCACCACCAGTTTATCCAGGTTTTGATAGGTAAGCTTTACCCGCACATCAGCTCCTGAATATCTGTCGTGCTGACAGCCTCT
>JBBSOG010000356.1:0-6500 GCA_038259985.1 Cytophagales bacterium | reverse complement strand
CCACACATTTGAAAAGTAAAAATCACTAAAACACCTTGATAATACTGTACACCCCTACCGCTAATATGACGACTGCGCTGAGTATCAAGGCAGCATCGTAAAATGTGGAAGGTGTCAGCGACTTAGGCAGACGTTTGTAGCGAAACTGAAAGGCAGCGTACACCACGACCAGCAAAAGAATGGAGGTCACAAAGCCTCCTACCAGGATCATGAGCACCGGAAGTTTGATAAAGATAAATAACAAAGCCCAGCATAATGGAAAAGCCCAGGCCAGCACGGCGATGCTCTTTTTCCTTACTTTTGGGTCATAGAAGTTGATCCAGCCAATCTGCCCGAAAGCATCGGAGAAGATGCGCGTCCAACTGGCTAAAGCTGCGAATAGGGTAGAAAATAGCACAATCAAAGCGCCAAACAGATACGTGGATTTAGCCCAGGGCCCTAGCGTCTCGGTATAGATGCGGGACAGGGATTCTATCATTTCGTAGCCTTCCGGTACCAGGCCGGTCTTGTGCAAAACGGCAGCGCCTAGCAGGTAAAACGCTGCTGTCACCAATGTATAGACCAGCATGGAGAGCAGGGCATCCAGGTACATGACTTTGATCCAGCCTTCGGCCCTTTTCAGCCAGGCAGCACTCTCATCTTTGGGGCCTACAAAGCGGGCGTAACCTTTCTCTAAGCACCAGTAGTTATAGTACATGATTTCATCGCCACCTACCCCCGTAATACCAAAGGCGGCAATCGCTACCCCGACTGCTGCGGGGGGCAAAGAGAAACTCACGCCTTCAATCAAGTTGTCCCAGCTAAGCGCGAAAGGGGTGTATTGTAAAAAGAAGAGGGAAGTAAATGTAAGGATGGTAAATAAACCAATCATCGCGATAGAGAACTTCTCTATAAACTGGTAATAGCCCTTGAAAATGAGCAGGGAAGAGAGCACCGCGGCCAGCAGCGCCCAGATCGTGTCGTTGACCTGGGGGAAAGCGATATTCAGCGTAATGGCTACCCCTCCAACGATCCCTCCTACCTGCAGGAGTTTAAAAATCTGGATGAAAAGCCAGGTCCAGATAGTCCAGTTGGTGCCCCTAAGCCGTGGGCCGGGCAAGCGGTTGAAGGCATACATGACCGTTTCGCCTGAATAAATGGCGTGTTTACCAAACTCAAGCTGTAGGGTAACTTTGACCAGACAGGAAATGATGACGACCCAGAAGGTAGCGAAGCCCGCCTCCGCGCCTAACGTGGTGGTAGCAATAAGTTCTCCCGAACCTACAATAGCAGCGGATAAGATAAAGCCCGGGCCAAGCTGTTGCATGCGGTCTTTCCATCGGGTAGGAGGATCTTTGATCGCACTCTGGTCCAATACATAAGGGTTATCCTGAAGGTTAGCGTTTTCTTGGGTAGGCAAGGTGAGGTTGTTGTTGGTGGAACATGGTCGTTTAGCAGGCTTAATATAGACATTTTAGTAAGCTTTATTGTCCAATCAACTATAGATTGTAGATACTTTGCTGAACTTTAAAAAAAGAGCACATTTCAGCCCCAGATGCTTCTCTGAAGCTTTTATTCCTGTCCTTATCTAAAACTTTGACTGTAAAGCGCTTATATTAAAGAGACCGAAGCTTCAGTTACCAACTTTTTCTATTATTTTACTGTTATTTTTTAAAACTTTGCGTCATTGCTTCACCCTCATATTATGCCTATATGCTATTGTCGCATATACCCAGGACAAAGAAAAAGAATTTGTCCGGAAGACGGTGATTGATACGGTATTTTTGGAGAAAAATACGGTATTGATTGGTTCTGACAGCACTTTTTTTATCAAGAACGATACGGTAATTTATCTTACCGATACCATTAGGAGTGAGTTGGAGTTGCTGCTTCTCAACGAGAAAAATGCCCGTGAGGAGGATTTTTATAAAAACTTCTCTAAGACCGACAGCACCAGCTATCTAAGAAAAAAAATCATTGACCTAGTTTTTGGTGGCAATCCTGTAAACAAAAAAAAGAAAGCTACCCGAACACCTTCCCGTGCCATTGACGTCAATGGCAAAGTGGTTGGGCAGATTATCATCCAGGGATTAGATATTTTTGGCCCCAGTGTTAATGATACCACTTCCGACAAAACCAATGGCTTCAGCAGATTGGCCAATGAGCTTCATTTTTACACCCGGGAGCGGGTCATCCGCAATCGCCTGATCCTTCAGGAAGGTGATCGCCTTACCCCTGACCTCCTGCTGGACAACGAAAGGCTACTGCGCGAACTGCCTTACATCAGGGACGCACGCTTTATCGTACAGCCCGCTAATGGGGATACTGTCAACTTGTTGTTGGTTACCCAGGATCTTTTGGCCTATTCAGGAACAGTAAGGCCCAATGGCTTTAAGGGCGGGCGCTTTGGCCTGAACAACCTCAATATTTTTGGCTATGGGCACCAACTCTACACCACACTTAAAATTAATACCGACCGGGAACGTAAGGTGGGCTATATTGGGGAGTACCGCATTCCTAATATTCGGGGAACACAAATGCAAGGAATAGCCGCTTATGAAAACACTGAATATGAGCAACGTTATAGCCTTTCCGTAGAACGGGATTTCCTCACGCCGGGCTTCAAAGTAGCTGGGGGGGCATTGGTGGAGCACCGCAGGGCACTAGCCTACCCACCCTGGATTGACAGCTATGATACACTCTATGCTTTTGAAAACGAAGAAGATATTCCAAGGAATTTATTTAAACTGGTGACCCAGGATTATTGGATAGGAAGGAGCTTCACGCCTGAATTTGTCACTTCTAAAGATTCCCGCTCACGGCTGATAGTGGCTGTCCGCTATCTACAAAAAAATTATGTAGACCGTCCGCTTATTGTAGGTGATTTCTACCGGGCATATAGCAACCGACAATTGTTTTTGATGAGTTTTGGCTATTCAAAAAGCAATTTCACTACCGAAAGGCTGGTATATGGCTATGGGCGTACGGAAGACATTCCCCTAGGCAAAGTCGCTGAGGTGATTTTTGGCCCTGAAAGAGGGGAATTCAAAAACCGTTTTTTTACCGGCGTCAGGGCAGGCCGCGGAAACTATGTCCGTCCGCTGGGCTACATCTCCGGGGGCTTCCGAATCGGTGGCTACTGGCACAATAATCAGCTGGAAGACGGTATATTTCAAATGGCGGTGCGTACTTTTAGTTATCCTATCCAATGGCGGCGTACTACCTACCGCGTTTTCTTTAATACTGATTATTCCCAAGGTATAAAGCCAACCCCCAGGGAAGATTTCAGGGAAAATTTTATCGGCCTCAACGACCGTGATGGTATCAGGGGAATGCGTAGTTATAGATTATATGGTAACCAGCGCCTGACTTTCAGTTTGGAAACTGTGGCTTATTTGCCCTGGGATTTTTATAGCTTCAACATGGCTGCTTTTTTCTTTGCAGATGTTGGATTTATCGCTGACAAAACGGAGACATTAATCAAAACACCCCTTTATCAGGGATATGGCGTAGGATTTAGGGTCAGAAATGACAGGCTCGCTTTCAAAACATTTCAGTTGAGGCTGGCTGCCTATCCGGTGGCCCCCCAGGGGGAAGCGCAATTCAAAGTGACTATCGCCGGTATACCTTTTCCTCGCCTGATGAGCTTCAGTGTTCGCAAACCTGAGGCTTTTGACTTTGACCAGTAAATCTCCAGCATCTGTGATGGAACATTATATCTGCTTAAATCATACTCCAGAATATAGTTTATAAAACCTTACAAAATTCGGCAAAATGCGTAAAAAAATAATCAATCAGGCCGCTCCACACGCCATTACTGAAAATGAAAACTGGCTGGATATCACACACCTGGCGCAGGTAGAACTGACTTCTGAAGATGCCTCCTGTCCTATTGAAAATGCTTTGACGATCAATGAAAAGCCAGGCTGGCGGGCTTCGGAAACAGGGAAACAGACCATCCGTATCATTTTTGATATACCGCAACCCATCCAGCGTATTTACCTGCACTTTGAAGAAAAAGAGCAGTCGCGTACCCAGGAATTTACTTTAGAATGGACTCCTGATAATGATCAATCGCTGATAGAAATTGTAAGACAGCAATATAACTTCAGCCCGGGATCATCTGCCGAAGAAAAAGAAGATTACACAGTAAATCTAAAAGATGTAAAAGTACTTGAGCTGACCATCACCCCTGATATAAGCGGGGGAGATGCCCTGGCATCTATCACCAGTTTGCTTTTGGCTTAGACATGATAGGCTTCTCAAGTTTGCCCTTCGCTTACCATCTTACTGCCTGAAACTCCCAATCGGGTACTACTTTTTGCATCTCCACCTGATCATCTCTTTTAGTCAGCCCGCAATCCAGAAAATTCTGGTGGAGACTTGCCAGGGCTTTTTTATCCAGTTCCACGCCCAGGCCAGGTCCTTGCGGCACTTGTATGGCTCCATCTTCAAATTGGAACCTTCCGCCCACAATCACCTCATCAGACTGCCAAGGATAATGGGTATCCAGCGGATAGGGAGGCTTGGGCAAAGCAGCCCCCAGGTGTACCATCGCTGCTAAGGATATTCCCAAATGACTATTGGAATGCATGGATAAATCCCTGCCAAACGTTTCGCAAATCTTTGCCAGTTCCATACTGGCCCGCAGACCACCCCAGAAATGATGGTCACTCAGGATGATATCCTCTGCACCGAGGGCGATGCTGTTGGGAATATCCTCAAAAGAAGTCGTACACATATTGGTCGCCAGGGGTGTCTTGAGTGCTTTTCTCACCTTCGCCATATTCTCCTGTCCCCTAACCGGATCTTCCAGGTATTCCAAAATTCCCTCCATCTTCTGCCCATATTGGATACCGGTTTCCAGCTTCCAGATGGCGTTGGGGTCAAAGCGCAGGGGTATGTTTTCTCCAAAAGCTTCCCGTAGGGCAAACATGGCATCCACTTCCTGTTGGGGTTCAAAAGCACCGCCTTTGAGCTTGATGGACTGAAATCCAAATTCCTTACACATCGCCTGGGCCTGCGCTACAATACCAGCCGGATCAAGCGCCGCTTTTTGCCGGGCAGCCGCCCATCCCTTCGCTTCCGGGTCTGTTCCGAACGCCAGCTTCCCTCCTGCCCCTTCGTATTTGTAAAAAAGATAGGCGGCAAAAGGCACGCGGTCCCTCATTTTTCCGCCCAGCAAATCTACGACCGGACGACCGGTCACCTTGCCCATGATGTCCAGGCAGGCGACTTCCATGGCACTGAAGATATGCACCAGTTTCCGCTGGTCCCAGGGCGCATCCCCTCTGAGTTTGGCAGATTCTTTGCCAAAATGATTTTCCAGGCTGTACTTGATTTGGTTGAGTTGGAAAGGGTCTTTACCAAGCATTAAATGCTTCGCTTCTTCCAGATCGGCATTGATGCTGACATTACCTGGAATCTCACTGATACCGGTGATATTATCATCAGTGATAAGCTCTACAATAGTGCGCAGGGCATAAGGTGCATGTAAACCGGCAGCATTGAGCAAGGGGGGATCAACGACCGCAATGGGGGTAATGTTGATTTCTTTGATTTTGGGGCCTTTTCTTTCCTGAAGTTTTCCGTTAGTCATAGGATGGTATAATAGGTTGTTGTCTTCCAAATTTAGGAAAAAAATAACCTTTATAACACTGGAAAGCTTATGTCTCAGCGAAGGAACTACTGAGACAAAGATATTCTGGAAGGCAGATCAAAAGACCTGCTATGTGCCGTAGGGTTTCGTTCCGAAGACCCCACGGGGACAATAGTATATTGTTAGTCTTAGCGGGGCTAACCTGGCATGGACTGGTTTCATTTAGCTTTTAGGTACGTTGAGTTTTGAACTTGATTTTATCATAGGGTTCAAGTTAGAAAAACTTAAGCTAGAAAAGGACGGCCCATGTACGAATCGCAGCTTTTGCCCGTTCGTTCGCAATGAGCCGCTATGACCTATACTCTTTATGGATCGTGTGGTTATCTTGTCTTTAATCCTTCAGCCTCCGACAATTCTTTTAGAATATGGTCTGACGTTAAATAATATTCAATTTCATCTTTGACCATGAGTCCGGAGGCCAGTTGAAGCGAGTCTAAAGTTCTTAATCCTTTATTCCAATGTTTTGCAATCAACTCGCTTGCAAGCATTTTTAAATCATTGGAATCTGGCACATAGCTGTACTTAATTGAATCTATGTTAAATTTCTCAATAAGCTTTTTAGCAACTGTCTCATCTATGTCCTTTTTCCGGCATTTTTTCCAGACTGTAGATGAAAACTCAATTTTTGTAATTTCTGCTAGATAAATTGCTTCAATAGTATTGCTGTTGAAGAAATCCATTAATTCCTGCGTACCAGATTCTTTGTGGTAGAGTTTAAAGAGAGAGGAAGTATCAAAAAACACTTTCATAAATCTTTTCTACGCTCCTCAATCAAATCGTTTGAAAATGATGAATTACAGTCTTTTAACAATTCCTGAGTTTCCAAAAATGAAAAATCTGACAATTTCAATTCACTGGAATT
>JBBSOG010000355.1:0-6506 GCA_038259985.1 Cytophagales bacterium | reverse complement strand
GTTGAGTATCAATAATTTGCTGGGGGGTAACTACCTGGACAACACCATCATAGCGATGGGCGGCGGGGTATTGATGTTCATCACACCGGTCAGCTTAAGCAGACAAGAGTTTGTACTGGACTGGAAAAGTACCGAACGACTGCCCTGGGGTATACTATTACTATTTGGTGGCGGGCTATGCCTGGCTAAAGGCATGGAAAGCACGGGCATAGTACAGCTAGTAGGGGATAAGATTGCCGGAAGCGGTGAAATTAGCCTTTGGCTACTGCTCCTATTGCTCACGGCTTTTATGCTGTTCATGACAGAGATTATGAGCAATGTTGCTTTGGCCGTCATCTTTATTCCCGTAGTGTTAGGCATTGCTGACGGCTTAAGTATTAATCCTCTGTATCTCGCGATACCGGTTACTATCGCATCCAGTTGCGCATTCATGATGCCGGTATCCACACCCCCCAATGCGGTGGTTTTCTCCAGTGGCCACATCCGTATGGCAGATATGGTGAAAGCAGGTTTCTTTCTGAATTTAATTTCTATCCTGATATTACTTTTGGTTGGTTTAACGCTGGTGAGGTGGGTGTATGGATGATAATGGAATTGTCAATTATGTCGAGGTCTTTTAAGAAACACTTCGCTGTTCCCTAACTTTCTATGAAAGGTTTATATCTTCAGGGTCTTGACGGTTAGGCCAAATGCGTAATAAACTTATAGCTTGCTTATCTATCCGGTAAAATATGCTTGTTCAAAACGGCTTTTCTAATACTGTGATGATTAGTTGGGGGAGAGGACTGAGGATATTGGCTTATGTAACCAATTTTTTCAAAGAGTTGATCAATAAAATTTTCGGCAACCTCTTTATCCCAGCGTTCTAACAAAAAATCAATTTGATCATAGTAGTCCTCTTCTGCTTGTTTTGCCCAAATTACTTCCATGCTTTAGGCTGCAAATCAGGGTAACGTTCTTTGGATGCTTGCATAATTTCCTGTTGAGTGGATACATTTCCCGCCTCTACATCCTCTAACCCCTTATCAATGATTGCTTTTTCTTCTTTAGTTAATATATCTTTATCATCTACAAAAGATTGGAGCATAGCACTAAGACTTTGAAGAAAACGCTCATCTTCCACATTCATCAACAGGTCTGTAATTTGTGCTTTTAACGCCTTAGTATTCATGATATGCTTTTTATGTTAAGATAACGTATATAAATGTATAAAAATGTTATACTTAATAGCGCATAGATTCGTGAGTTTGTAGATGGGTCACTTTGAAAGTTAATCAACTGATCGTCAAAAATATATAAGCTAATCAACTCATTGATTTACCCCCTTTAAAGTTATAGTAACAAATTTTTTTGACTTATACCTGTTTTGTCTAAATTACTTCTTTTCTGCTTTCTCTTGTAATTCCCGATACCATTCTCTTCCGTATTTACGGATCAGGGCATCTTTGACAAATTTATAGATAGGGACGCTCAATGATTGGCCCAGCGTACAGGCAGCATTACAAATGTGCCAACGATGGTAGTTAAGTGCATCATAATGATCATATTTGGTGATGCGGATAGGGTAAAGATGACAGGAAATAGGTTTGCGGAAAGTAGTACGTCCTGCTTTGTAAGCGTTTTCTATACCACACTGTAGTTTCCCATCTTTGGCACGTACCGCATAAGCACATTCCCGCCCTTTAATCACCGGCGTGGCATATTCGCCCTCCGGATCTTTGCCGTATTTGCCGTAGCGCGCTATCTCTGCTTTGCCTTCTTCTGACAAAAAATCCTCAATGTCTACATAAATCATCTCCAGGATTTCCAGCTCATCATCTTCCAGCGGAGCGCCGTATTCGCCTTCTTCACAGCAGGCACCTTTACACTTTTCCAGGTCGCAGACGAATTGATTTTCTACAATATCATCGCTCATCACAGCATTTCCGACAGTTATCATACAGCGTTTCTCTAAAGGGTTAGGGTACAAATGCCCAGGCATAACCTAGCCTGTCAAAATAAAGTTTCAGGGATTAAGGGAAGTAGAATCATTAGGTACCTGATAGCCTGGCCCTTTCACAAACATACCCGGCGTAGCTCCGGTATGTGCTCCATCGTTCAGCACCAGAATGCCATTGACAAAGACATGAACTACACCTACCGCATATTGATGAGGCTCCTCAAAGGTGGCTTTATCAGCAATCTTCTCCGGGTCAAAAACCACCACATCGGCATAAAATCCCGGGGCCAGTTTTTCCCTGTCTTTGATTTTTAGTTTCTGGGCAGAAAGATGGGTGAGTTTGTGGATGGCTTCTTCTAATGAAACCACTTTTTCTTCCCGCACATATTTGCCTAAAAGTCTGGCAAAATTTCCGTAAGTACGCGGATGGGTACTGCTTTCCAGGTTTTCGCCCTCAGCAGCGATAGATCGGGCATCAGAGCCAAAAGTCATATAGGGCAGTTGTATCTGCTTTTTTACATTGTCTTCATTCATCAGAAAATAGACAGTCCCGATATCTGTTCCGTTCTGCACCACCAGGTCAATGATGGTTTCGGCAGCGCCAGTTCCGCGCATTTTACTGATTTCCCCCACCGTCTTTCCGGTCAAATATTTTAGGGAATCCTCCTCAAATTCTACCAAAAGAATATTATCCGGGTCACCAGCAGCAACAAGGAAGTTCTCCCAGTCTTTGGAAGCATGCTGCATTTCTTCTATGACCTGCGCTTTGGTCTTAGGGTTTTTCAATCGCTTAATCCAAGCCTCAGTGCCACCTTCCTGCACCCAGGGTGGCATGGTGGCGTCCAGCCCGGTAGAAGCTGCCACATAAGTATACATATTGGCAGTCACTTTTTGTCCACCTGCGTTGACAGAATCTATCATGTGCAGCACAGTATCCAGCTTTTGCCAATTATTGCGCCCTGCCGCTTTCAGGTGGTAAATCTCAGCGTCAATATCAGCTTCTCGGGCGATAGTGAGCAGTTCCTGCACAGCTTCTATGAAAGAGTCGCCTTCGCTCCGCAGGTGGGAGATGTATTTACCATCGTATTCGGCAGCCACTTTCGCCAGGGCAATAAGCTCGTCTGTGTTGGCATAGAAAGCGGGCGCATAGATGAGGGAAGTGCCTACGCCCAGCGCCCCTTCTTCCATCGCCTCGCGCACCAGGTTCTGCATTTCTTTCAGCTCTTCTTCATTGGGCGCACGGTCTTCATATCCTAATACATGTACGCGAATAGTAGTAGCGCCCACAAAGGAAGCTACATTGGGGGCGATACCTTTGGCCTCCATATATTCCAGCGCCTCGCCAAAGCTGTTCCACTGAATATCTTCATCATTAGCCCGGGCATGCTCACTGACCGGACCCAATGAAGAGCCTTCTCCAAACACTTCCAGCGTTACTCCTTGTTTGATACCGCTCATAGAACGCCCGTCTTCCAGCAAGGGATAGCCTGCCCAGCTCAGCATATTGACAAATCCCGGGCTGATCGCCATCCCCTTGATATCAATCACTGTATCTGCCTGATAGGTGCCTATATCGCCCACGGCAGCAATCTTTTGGCCTGTAATAGCAAGATCACCTTCATAAGGTTTTTCCCCGCTCCCGTCGTAAATCATGCCATGCGTGAGCACGATATCGTAAGTATGTTCGGGCTGAGGTTCGGTACAGGCTGCCAGCCACAAGATGGCAACGAATAAGTAGAGGGTATTTTTCATCTTATGCGCAAAGTAAATGTTCGGGAGATAGGATAAAAGTAATTGTGAAACTAAGCAGGAGAAAATAACATTTGTCCTATCCGGTTGATAGAGGGAACTGCTACACTTATCTTTGCGGCCAATACAGGGAATACAAATGAAAAACTAAGAAGCTGTTGCAGGCTTTTAAATGTGTTGAATTTATGCAGGAATTTTTAGAAAGAAGCTATTTCAGTAATACGGTGCAGGATTACCTTATTGCGTTAGGGGTAATTTTAGTGGGGCTTATCCTGGTGCGGGTCTTCAATTACATTGTGGATCATCAACTCAAAAAGCTAACTCAACATACTGATACGGTCATTGATGATTACATGATTGAAAGCATTGATCGCTTCGGGATGCCGGTTTTTCATTTTATCGTCATCTACATCGGTATCAAAACGCTGGATCTTTCCCATCAGGTGGAGAACATTCTGAAAGTCGCGACTTTAGTATTTGTGGTATTTTTTGCAGTACGCTTTATCTCCACCACTGCTTTGATGTTGTTGCGGACGTATGTACGACAGCAGGAAAATGGGGAGGAAAAGGTAAAGCAGTTGGGCGGGATTATGCTCATCTTTAATATTTTCATTTGGCTGGCTGGCATATTGGTACTATTGGACAACATCGGGATAGATGTCACCGCCATGGTCGCTGGCCTGGGTATCGGAGGTATTGCCATTGCCCTGGCGGCACAGAACATTCTGGGCGACTTATTCAATTACTTCGTCATCTTTTTTGACCGGCCTTTTGAAATTGGTGATTTTATCATCATTGATAATAAGATGGGCGTAGTAGAATATATTGGGATAAAGACTACTCGTGTGAAAAGCTTATCGGGAGAGCAGTTAATCTTTTCCAATAGTGACCTGACCAGTTCGCGCATCCACAACTATAAGCGGATGCAGCGGCGCCGGATAGTTTTCAAAATCGGGGTGATTTATCAGACAACCTTGGAGCAAATCAAGCAAATCCCTGAAATACTTAAGGCTGCCGTAGAAGCCCAAGAGCTTACCCAGTTTGACCGGGCGCATTTTGCCACTTACGGCGAGTCTAGCTTGGACTTTGAAGTGGTGTATTATGTACTAAGCTCGGACTATAATCAGTACATGGACGTGCAGCAGGCCATCAACATCCGGATATTTTCCGAATTTGAAAAAATAGGTGCCGAGTTCGCTTATCCTACCCGCACCCTCTTTGTCAGTGGTCAGAAAGTAGAAGACGGAGAAGAAGAAACGCTTCCCGACAGCGATGAACCAAATTGATTTTAAGACTTTACTCTATTTTCAAACTTTGTCTTGGTCAACACAACAAAAACACGCTCGTCTGCATTTGCAATATGGATGTTGATAGCGTTGCATTTGTAATGCACATAATTCAACATGATAATAAAAGTATGGCTAAATTATACCTTATGATACTACACCATAGATTTTTATATATAGCAGGCTTACTGCTTTTTTGCTTGCCCTCCTTTGCCCAAGTGAGTGAAGTCACTTCCGGCATAGATAAAAATGCGTTGGAAGCCCATATTCGCTTCCTGGCTTCCGACGAACTGAAAGGCCGGGATACAGGATCACCGGAACTGGATATTGCCGCTCGTTACATTGCTGCGCAGTTGGCCCGCTATGGAGTACAGGAATTGGATGGAGCAGAAGGCTATTTTCAAAACGTCCACCTCTTGAAACAGAAACCTGCCGAAGAGGCAAACCTCAGTTATGCAAACCAATCACTATCCTTGCTGGAAGATTTGCTGGTGTTGCAGGGTAAAGACGGAACGCTGAGTGCCAATACAGTATATGTGAATTTCGGCACATCAGAAGATTTTGAGGGAAAAGACATTCAGGGGAAAATAGTCATCGCGAAATCTGGTTTGCCGGGCGAAAGCTCAGGCACCAGTTTTTTGGGGGCAGGGCAGGAAAAGCTACAAAGGGTACAGGAAAAGGGAGGAAAAGCTTTGGTAGAACTCTACAAATCCACTCAAATTCCCTGGAACCTACTCGTCCGTTACCTCAATAGCGAACAGCTAACCTTAGGAAGTGACAAGCCACAAGACCGTGCTGTACCCTATCTCCTGCTCAATGATCCGGAGAACAAACACATCCAGGCATTAGAAGCGGCAAACACTGAAACGAAAATTACCATAGCAGGCAAAGAAGATGGAGATATACTTTCCCGCAATGTGGTCGGTATCATAGAAGGCACGGATGCCCAACTAAAGGATGAATATCTTCTGATCTCTGCCCACTACGATCATGTGGGGATGGAAGAAGGCAAGAACCTACCTGATTCTATCTACAATGGTGCCCGCGATAATGCCCTGGGCGTGACCGCGCTCATGAGTGCCGCGCAATATTTTGGAAAGCATCCGCCCAAGCGCTCCGTACTTTTTCTGGCGGTGACCGCCGAAGAAAAAGGCTTGCTGGGCAGCCAGTGGTATGCCGCCCATCCGCTCATTCCTATGAACCAAGTGATTTTTAATCTGAACACCGATGGAGCAGGCTATAACGATACCACGGTAGTCACCGTAATCGGGCTGGGAAGAACTTCTGCTGATGAGGCATTTAGTGAAGCTGCCCAGTCGGTAGGTCTAAACGCCATACCCGACCCGGTACCCGAGCAAAACCTCTTTGACCGCTCTGACAATGTGAACTTTGCTAAACAAGGCATCCCTTCCGTGACTTTTGCGCCCGGCTTCACTGCTTTTGATGCCGAGATCATGAAATACTACCACCAGCTGGCGGATGAAGCAACCAGCTTAAATTTCAATTACGTAGAAAAACTCACCGAAGCTTTC
>JBBSOG010000354.1:0-6513 GCA_038259985.1 Cytophagales bacterium | reverse complement strand
TCGCCACTAAGAAAAAAATGGACCAAATAGAGTTCTATCTACTTTTTGAAGGTTTTGGTATAAAAATATTAGTGTTGAGGAAGCTGCTGAGCCCAATCTTGATGAAGTTTTTCCATCTGCTTTACTTTCTCCGGATGTTGTTCGGCCAGGTTATTCATTTCTGAAATATCTTCCGACAGGTTCACCAGAAAGTATTTCTGATCTTCGGGAATAGGCGCTTTGTCAGTGGGGTCGTAAGGGTTGCCGATCAGTTTCCAGTCTCCCTGTCGTACTACCCACTGCGCTCTGCCGCTGGCCCAGTGGAAGGTATCATGCGGTGTTTTGGCGTCAGCTGATTTAATCATAGGCACTAAACTGCTTCCATCTAAATCCGGCTGGTTCAGCGAGACATGACAAAGCTCAGCGATGGTAGGGTACCAATCTACACCTACGCCCATCTGTTCCCGCACTTCATTCTCAGGAAGTTGACCCGGCCAGCTGATGATGGTTGGTACGCGGATACCTCCTTCAAAAAGGCTAAACTTAGCGCCACGATAGGGGCCCGTATTTCCACCTCCACCAAAAGTACGCTCTTCGGTAGAATGCCCATGATCGGACATCAAGATGATGATAGTATTTTCACGAATACCTAACTCATCTACTTTGGCGACAAGCTCACCAATTTTCTCATCGGCAGTAGAAACAAAGGCTGCGTATTCACGACGCGGGGAGGGCAAATCTTTATAATGCTGTCTCCATTTTTCTTCTCCCTGCAAAGGATAATGAGGGGTGTTGATCGCCCAGTACAGAAAGAAAGGTTCTTCCTGATGCTCTTCTATAAAACGGCTGGCTTCATCCACCATAAGATTTGGAAAAAACTCACCGTCCCTGAAAATCTCTTCCCCGTTTTGCCAGAGGTCATGACGGTTAGGGCCGTTCCAGTAGAAAAAGTGGGAGTAATTATCAATACAGCCACCCATGTGCCCGAAGGAGTAGTCAAAACCCTGTCCGTTGAGCATGGTTTCAGGGGTATAACCCAGATGCCATTTGCCAAAGTGTGCGGTAGCATAACCGGCACCATGGAGCATTTCTGCCATGGTTATCTGCTCAGCAGGCATCCATGCATGCCCTTTGTCTGAAGAAGCATTGCCTGCCAAACCTGCCCTTTGCGGTATCTTGCCGGTCAGCAGGCCGGCGCGGGAAGGGGAACAAACCGGAGCAGCCGAGTAAAACTGGGTAAACCTGACGCCACGTTTTGACAAGGCATCCATATTTGGGGTTGTCAAATCTTTGGCTCCATAGCAATTCATATCAATGCTTCCCTGATCATCGGTGTAGATCAAAATTACATTAGGCCGCTGGCTTTGAGCTAATAAGCTTGAGGCAGCGAAGATCAAAAAAGGGAGAAGCAGATATTTCATTCAGTATCTAGGTTGTGAAGCATTATTAATAAGACACCTCGGTATAAGCCTATGAGGTATTAGTTTGAGTTTGTAGTAAAACTGCGGGTACTTTCTCAGCAGGGCGCTCCACGCGGGGAATTCCACTCCGGGTTCTCTCAAAGAGAAACTTGCGTTGAATACAGCAGGGTTCCTGACGGAGCTACAGTTTGGACACATCTTTGTCTTAGCGGAGCCACCCTGGCGGGGCGTCCCACGCGGGGTCGCTTGCAGCGCAGACCCCGCTGAGACTGTATTGTACGAGATGTGTCCAAATAGTAGTCCTGACGGAAACCCTGCCAAAACATCACAAGGGTGTTAGGGTGAGGATTGGCATTACAAAGATTAGGTTACAAATTTTTAGAAAATGAAACTATAAAAAAACTATCTTCTCAATCCTTTAGAACTCTTATACTATCAAACCAATCCAGCCTCTTTCATTAGTTTTTTAACTGCTACCAGGTCTTTCTTCATGACCTCTTTGGTTTGGGCAAGCTTTTGTGATTCGTTGAGACTTTCATCATGCTCGGGCATTTCGTACTCATAATGCACGGAAACCGGGGCACTAAGATTCATTTCTTTCAACATCTTGAAGAAGGCAGCGAAGTCTACCATTCCTTCACCAATAGGGGTGTTCAATACTTTCCACTTGCCACCTTCTTCTTCCCATCGGAAGTCTTTCATCACCAACGTATTGATGTGTGGCTGAATGTATTGCAATCCTAGTGGCCAAGCTTCTCCTCCTTCTACCGTGGCATGACGGATATCGTACTGATTGCCAAGATGAGGTGAATCTATTTCACGTAGAATAGCAGCCAGATCCCATATCGGGGCACCTACATAATGTGGGCCGGAGTGGTTCTGATAAGAGCCGTATATGCCCAGCTTTTGGTTATATTTTGCCAGTTTAGCCAGCTTTTTCCGGCATTCCTCCATGTATTCAGGAATATTCACCTTCTGTGGGTACTTCAGCCAATTGGTACGATAATATTGGATGCCCTGATCGCTGGCCGTACTTAACAACTTTTGGTTGGTAGTATCATCGGGGTCGGTCAGCGCGGTGGTCATCATCTTGGCTTGTAAGCCTTGTTTCTTTATCGCCTCCACAGCTTTGGGCAAATCCTTAGCCACGTTTTCCGGTAACACATGACCTCCGGGACGCACTGCCAGGTCTACGCCGTCAAAGCCAATTTCAGCAGCAGCCTCCGCCATATGATCATAGTCCAGAAACTGCAAATGCTTAGAAAACACATGCAAGCTGATGGGTTCTTTTTGCTTTTCGCTTGCAAATCTGGCAAAATTCGGTTGGGGAATGGCTAAGGCAGCACTTCCGGCGGCCATAGTGCTCAAAAAATTTCGTCTGCTCTTCTGATGATTAGTATCCATAAGTTTTTTTAATGATTATTGCCGACGTGGCGCGGATCAATGAAGAATGATTAGTGAAGTTATCTTAAAATATACGACATTCATCATCAATCATTATTCGTCACTCATTATTATTTGGTAATACAAAGGCAATATAAGCATCCGAACGGTTTTCGGTAGTTTTGCCACCACCGGCAGCAATGACCAGATATTGTCTTCCGTCTACTTCGTATGTGGCAGGGGTAGCCATACCCGCCGCAGGAAGTTTGTATTTCCACAGTTCTTCCCCACTGTCTTTATCAAATGCACGAATATATTCATCTTTTGTCGCGGCAATAAAAATCAAGCCTCCGGCAGTCACTACCGGTCCACCATAATTTTCAGTTCCGGTTTTAGGAATGCCTTTCTTAGTGAGTTCTTCATACTCGCCCAAAGGCACCGACCATAAGATTTCCCCTTCGTTCAGGTCAATGGCATTCAGCGTGCCCCAGGGTGGTTTCACTGCCGGATAGCCTTCAGAATCCACAAAGCGGTTGTAGCCGGTATGGTTATAGCGCAAATTACCTGCTTCATGGTCCATCCTGGGTTCTTCCTTAACTGCCGTCTTTTTTACCTGCATCGGGACTTTTCCTGCATTACCTAAAAGGAAATCGGCAATGGCGTCTATTTGCACATCTTTCAAAAAAGCAAATGAGGGCATGGAGCCTCGTCCTTCTTTGACCATTTGAGCTATCTCTTTATGGCTTAACCGCTGCTTGATATTGACTAAGGCTGGCGCATTTCCATGAAAATTACTTCCCTGTAGCTCCGCTCCATGACAGCCCATACAATTGGCCTGGTAGACACTTTCCCCCAGGGCTAGCATATCGTTGGTATTCACCTCCTGCACTTCTACCATAGTTAATATCCAGGGCATCTCGTTGGCATTCACGTACAAAATATTGGAAACAGGGTCATAGCCAGCGCCGCCCCACTCCCCGCCCCCGTCAAAGCCGGGAAAGATCATCGTACCTTCGGCACTCGGTGGAACAAACTGTCCCAGAGAACGCGTTTTTTTGAGCATCGCCAGGAGTGAGTCTTTATCCTTTGAAAAGGGATTGATGTCTGCCTCAGTAAACTGCTGGCGCGCAAAAGGTGGAGGTAAGGTAGGCAGCGGCTGTGTTGGCCAGGTTTGTTCTCCGATCAGGTCTGATTCTGGATAAAATTTTTCTTCTACCGGGAATAAAGGTTCTCCTGTTACCCGGTCCAATACATAGACATGGCCGGACTTGGTAATCTGGGCGAGCGCATCAATCGTTTTTCCATCTTTCTTAAATGTCACCAGGTTAGGTGGGGCTGGCAGGTCCCGGTCCCAGAGGTCATGATGGACTGCCTGAAAGTGCCAGATACGCTTTCCGGTTTTAGCATCTAAAGCCAGTAAACAATTGGCAAAGAGGTTTTTTCCTTTACGGTTGCCTCCATAAAAATCAAAAGCCGCCGACCCGGTGGGCACATAAACAATCCCTTTTTCCTCGTCCACACTCATTCCTGCCCAGTTATTAGCCCCTCCGATATATTGGTAGTTGGTGGGGTCTTCCCAGGTATCATAGCCAAATTCATCTGGCTGGGGAATGGTATGAAATATCCACTCCTGCTCACCGGTTCGGATATTAAAAGCCCTGATATGGCCCGGTGCGGCAGGTAGGCGCTCCGCGTTGAGTGCCCCCATGATGATGAGGTCTTGGTAAACCGCTCCCGGCGTATTGTAGCGATAATTAAGGTCACCCACTTCCCTGTCCAGACCTATGGTAAGGTCTATTCTGCCATCTTCTCCAAATTCACTAATGGGTTGGCCATTGCTGGCATCTAAAGCGTACAGGTACTGATCGGCAGAAAACAGTATCCTTTGATCATCATCATCTTCCCAAAAAATTAAACCACGGGTAAAACTACCGCGATCTGTGCCTTCGTAGGGGTTAAATTCCCATACTTTTTTTCCATCGGTTGCATGTACAGCGAAAACTTTAAGCCCGGGGGAGATTCCGTACAGTATATCTTTTACAATGAGTGGATTGGCCTGTATGTAATTATCGTTGCCTTTGCCCTGCTGGCCGGCATGGTAAGTCCAGGCTACTTCCAGGGTGTTCACATTCTGTTTGTTGATCTGATCCAGGAGGGAATAGTGCGACCGGCCGGGGTCACCCAGGTAACTGCTCCATTCGGTATAATTTTTTCGTTCTTCACGGGAAAAATCAGATTTCTCGTCGGTGCAGGAAGTCAGTAGCATAGCTCCCGCTAATCCAAGACATAAGTAATAGGTCAGATGCATTATTCAGGTAAATAGATTGGGAAGTTTTCTCTTAATCAGTCTATAATTTTTGTATTTTATTTTGAAAAGCAAAATGCTTCGTAGATTATTATCACTTTTGTAAAGTTTAGTCCTAAAGATACTTACACTATATTGCCTAACAGAGAAATGTCTACTTTTTTCCCCTTTAAGTTAAACCACATTCTTATGCGTCAGAAACTATCCTACATTGGTATCTTTCTTCTTTTGCCCTTACTGCTCCGGGCACAAGATAAGCAGCCTATCGTCACCTCAGATTTGCTGAAGATCAAAACTGCCGACCAAATCAAAATTTCACCCTCCGGCAATCGCGCGGTGTATGTGGTGAGCAGCATTGCCGAGGATAAAGAGCAGGATTACAAATACTTACGCCATCTATGGCTGGCCAGTTTGGAAAATAACAATCCTTCCGTCCAACAACTCACTTACGGGGATCACAGTGATGGGCAGCCATCTTGGTCGCCGGATGGTAGCAAAATCGCTTTTGTGCGCAAACATGAGGACAAATCTCAAGTCTGGATACTGCCCATGACTGGTGGCGAAGCGTATGTACTGACCCACGCAAAAAACGGCGCGTCAAACCCTCAATGGTCGCCGGATGGCAATAAAATCCTTTTTACGTCTAACATCCCGATGGAAGAAATTTCGGGCACTCCTCCCTGGACAAACGAAAGACCAGGCCGTACTTTTGGGGATACTCCTGATTTTAAGAAAGACAGCACCGAAAATGACCAGCTAAGCCCTGATGGTGATCTGAAAGCGATACGCGCCTGGCTGGCCAACAATGCCAGCCAGGAAAACCCTACGGTCATCAACCGCCTGGATTTTCAGGGAGAGTTGGGGCTGGAAAATAAGATGAACTTTCAGCATCTCTTCCTTACTGAAGTGATTGCAGACGCTGAACCTACTCAGCTCACCGAGGGCTTTCAAAACTTTCAGTCCCCCAGTTGGTCGCCGGATGGCAGCCGTATCGTTTGCAGTTCAATCAGCTATTCGGAGCTACCCGACCGGGTGATAGATAGTGACCTTTGGGAGGTGATGGCTGATGGCTCCGGCAGCCGTCAGTTGCTGGATATGCCGGATATGCGCCTCTATAGCCCGACCTACTCACCCGATGGTGAAATGATTGCCTTCTCAGCAGCATCGCTCACCGACATCACCTACGCCCAAAGCGAACTAGGCATGGCAAAAGCTGACGGCTCAGCAGCGGAAATCCTTACCCGGGATTTTGACCGTTCTGTCCGGGACATCAAATGGAAGTCTGACAGTAAAGAAATCTACTTCACTGCGCCCAATGAAGGCTATGTTCCCTTGTATAGTATGAATGTACGGAATGGCCGCACCCAAATCGTTTTGGCAGAAAATCAGGGTATCAACGATTATGATGTACAAAAAGAAATAATC
>JBBSOG010000353.1:0-6532 GCA_038259985.1 Cytophagales bacterium | reverse complement strand
TTAAAATAATCATAACCAGCATAAAAGAGACTGTTTACTTTTCCTTTTTGGGTATAAAACTCCTGAAAATATACGCCGTACTCGTTCAGCATATTCCCGATGTAGGTCATCAAGTCGTAGCCTATGTAGGTGTATTTGTTAGGAATGTCATAGAATTTCTTACGGAACTGATTTTTGAATTCCTTAAAAGCTTCATTATCAGGATTGATGTAGCCCGGGGAAATCAGATATTCATCAAAGCTTTCCAATTGATCAAAAGAAAGTGAATTTACGTCCAGCCACTCTTCATTTCCGATGACAGGAATCCTATTCTCTGCCATCACTACGGCACTGATCGTGTTGGTAATAATCAATTCTTTGTCAGAAGCCACATAAATCAGGTTATCCTGGCCCATTTCATCCAACATTTCTACCAATTCTTCTATTCGTTGCCGGTTAAAGTTTTCCTCTTCCAGCACCGTAACTTTGCGCTTCCCGCCTTCTTCAAATGCATCAATAAAACTGGATACCCTCAAAGAGTCTTGTCCTGATTTGCCAGTGATTACTACTGCGTTATTTTTCACTAAGGAATCTATAGCAAATTGCGCCGCCCGGCGTCCTTGTGTAATCAGACTGGGATGCATCAGATAAGAAAAAGGGTTGTCCCCAATAGCCGCCGGATTACTGGATAAAGGGTTAAACATATACTTCTTGTTTTCCTGAGCAAAGGTCGTAAGTTCACGGTAAGGATCAGGATATAAAGGCCCGATAAAAACGTCCATCTGCTTCATTTCTGCTTTTCCCAGCAAAGTTTTTGTTTTCTCTCCACTTCTCTCCGTGTCGTAAGCGTGGACGTGTACATTGATCCCTTCTTTCTGTAAATCTTTAGCGGCCATTTCAATTCCTTTGTAAAGATCAATGACAAACTGATTACCTTGTTGCCGGGCATTAGGGTTGAGACTAGCTTGCAAAAACGGTAAAAATACAGCTACCTGATAAGCACTTTTCTTTATTGAGGCGCCTTTACTTACCATGCCCAGACCAGCTAAATCAATATTAAAAGTCTTCACTAATGAATCTAATTTCCTTTGCTGGTCGGCTGCCAGAAGCATGCCTGACATATTTTTCACCAGTTGCTCAGCCACTACTCTGTCCTTGGGATATTTTTTTAATAGAAGATTCAAGTCTTCCGAAGTCGCTTTATCCAGGAAATAGACCTTCATCAACGACAGGTCTTCTTTGAGTTGACCACCCGACTTACTTTTGTTAATTTCCTCAACCAGACCCATCCCTTGCGGATAGTCACCCATGCTGAAATAGGTATTTGCCAGCCAATAATGTACTTCCGCTAGCTTATTCCATTGTGGATATTTGCTGATAATCTGCAAAAACATATTTTTTGCCAGATCATACTGACCGACTTTCAGGGCAGATAAGCCAAAATAATAGGAAGCATATTGCACATAAGGGTTGCCTTGCTCCTGCCTACTTAAGGGGCGAAATATTTCTATGGCTTGGTCGTATTGCCCTTGCTGGTATAACTGCTTAGCTTTTGCGTAGCGATCTGCCACAGAAGCACTTCCCTGATTCGTTTGCGCTTGTAGAGAAAAAGAAAACAAGCAAAAAATGCAAATACATCTGATCATCGTACTTTTCATATTAAAGAATATAATTAATTACTATTCCCACTCAATGGTTGCCGGGGGTTTGGAACTGATATCATATACCACCCTATTGACCCCTTTTACATTATTGATAATTTCATTGGACACATCACTTAAGAATGCATAAGGAAGGTGGCTCCAGTCAGCAGTCATGCCATCCACGCTACTCACCGCCCTAAGGCTTACCACACTTTCGTAGGTTCTTTCATCCCCCATTACTCCAACTGATTGTATAGGCAAAAGGATTGCGCCTGCCTGCCAAACTTCATCATAAAGTTTTTCTTGCTTGAGCTTACTGATGAAAATATCATCCACTTCCTGCAAAACCCTGACCTTTTCAGCGGTAATATCTCCTAAGATACGGATGGCCAATCCAGGACCAGGAAACGGATGCCGCCCTAGAATATCAGTAGGAATTTCCAGTGTTTTGCCGACTTCCCTTACTTCGTCTTTAAAAAGTGCTTTGAGCGGTTCAATCACTTTGAGGTGCATTTTTTCGGGCAGGCCTCCCACATTATGGTGTGACTTAATGGTAGCCGAAGGGCCTTTTACGGAGACAGATTCTATCACATCAGGATAGATTGTGCCTTGTCCCAGCCATTTTACGTTACTGATTTTGTGAGACTCCACATCAAATATCTCAATAAACACCCTGCCGATGGCTTTTCTTTTTTCTTCAGGATCAGTGATTCCCGCTAGGGCTTCATAGAATTCCTGATGGGCATCCACACCTTTCACGTTCAAACCCAAATCTTTGTAAGAAGCGAGCACCTGCTGAAATTCATTTTTGCGTAGCAGTCCGTTATCTACAAAAATGCAGTGCAGGTTTTTGCCGATGGCCTGATGCAAGAGCATAGCCGCTACCGAAGAATCTACTCCTCCAGAGAGGCCAAGCACTACTTTATCATCTTGTATGGTTTCTTGCAGCGAAGCTACGGTGGATTCTACAAAAATATCCGGGGTCCAGTCCTGGGCACACTTGCAAATGTGTACCACAAAGTTTCTCAGCACTATCTTTCCTTCCAGGGAGTGAGTTACTTCGGGATGAAATTGTATGCCGTAAGTATCTTGCCCTTTGATCTTAAAGGCGGCTACCGCTACAGTAGGTGTCTTGGCAATTATTTCAAACCCTTCAGGCACACTATTAATTGTATCCCCGTGCGACATCCACACCTGGCTGTCCTGGGTGAGTTCTTTGAGCAGGTCTTTATGCGTATCAATTTTACTGAGCTTAGCCCGGCCATACTCCCTGATGCGGGAAGGCACTACTTCACCTCCGTGTTTCTCGGCAATCAGCTGTGCCCCATAGCATATCCCCAGCACCGGAAGTTCACCCAGAAAGGCTTGTAAATCAATATGAGGCGCGCCTTCATCTTTCACTGAGCAAGGGCTGCCTGACAGTATGACCCCTTTCACCTGACCTTCCAGATTATCAAGGGCGGGGAGATGATTAAAGGGGTGTATTTCACAATACACGTTTAGTTCTCTCACCCTACGCGCAATGAGTTGGGTATATTGGGAACCGAAATCTATAATGAGAATCATTTCTGACATGAGACAAAATTAAAATAAAATCCCTATATCTTAAATTACTACAGGGGTATTCCTTATTAATTCATAGACGGTTTATCCAATGCTTCCTTAGGTTCCTCAGGTTCCTGCAAACCAGATACTCCTCCTGACACGATAAACTTCATAATATCGGCGCTGGAAACAGCATTGATAGGCTGTACATACTTGGCTGGAACGATGTACAAATTGCCGGAAAAATTATAGGAATGTGGTAGATATACTGCTACCTGATCTACCAGTCCTAACTGGGATAAGTCTTTCTGGGTGATAAAGCCTGGTTTTTGGATCACGAACTCAGGGTTTAAGGTCACCAGCACCGGTTGGTTAAATTTTTTCTTATCACCGACGAAAGCAGAGATCAGATCTTTCAGGGAAGAGTAAATAATGTTGATCAGGGGCACTTTTACCAACACTTCTTCCAACAAACTAAAAATTGGCCCGGCCAGTAAGGTGGATGCTAGATAACCTATCAAAGTAATAAAAGCCAGAATAGTGAGCATGCCCAATCCTGGTATTTTGAAAGGGATCAAGCCATCCAACCATGAGATTGCCAAAATGATAATGTACAGTGTAACGGCAATAGGCACTATGAAAAGAAGCCCTCGGAAAAAATAGGAAGCAAAGCGGTTCATGATGGTACCATTTGATAAAACGAAACAAAAAAAGGGTTTACACAAATGTAAAACCCTTTATAAAAATCAATATAAGCTTACTGTTTTTAAATAGATATTCCTACGAAAGATAAGAAAGCAATACCCATCAAACCGGTGATTAACATGGTAATACCCAAACCTTTCAAACCATCGGGTACATTAGAATACTTGAGCCTTTCGCGAATCGCCGCTAAGGCCACAATCGCCAGCAACCATCCAATACCAGAGCTGAACCCGTATACGGTAGCTTCCACGAAGGTAAAATCACGCTGAACCATGAAAAGTGCACCTCCTAAGATAGCGCAATTTACCGCAATCAAAGGTAGAAATATACCTAAAGTACCATACAATGCCGGTGAAACTTTCTCAATTACCATTTCTACCAACTGTACCATTGCAGCAATAACAGCAATGAACATGATAAAGCGAAGAAAGCTAAGATCTATGGTAGCAAACTGCTCTCCTGCCCACCTCAATGCTCCTTCTTTCAAAACAAATTCCTGCAACACCCAATTTACAGGTACGATGATCGTCAGTACGAATACCACTGCTGCACCCAGACCTACTGCGGTGGAGACCTTTTTGGAAACTGCCAGATAAGAACACATGCCTAGGAAATAGGCGAGTACCATGTTCTCAATGAAAATTGACTTAATGCCTAAATTTATTAAATCCATAATTTATATGATTAATCGCTTATCGTTCTGTATAGCCGGTGAGGCTTCGTTGTACCCAAATAATAATGCCCAGGATCATGAATGCCCCTACCGGAGATACCATCAATCCGTTGGTAGGAAAGTTTTCAATGCCTACGGCTTCAAACACTTTAAAGCCAAAGATAGCCCCTGATCCGAATAGTTCCCTGAAAAAAGCTACTGCCAGGATCACCCAGGCATACCCAAAGCCACTTCCCAAACCGTCAAGTACTGAGTCGTAAGGTTTATTTCCCATCGCAAAAGCTTCCAACCTACCCATCACAATACAGTTAGTAATGATTAGCCCTACGAATACTGAAAGTACTTTCCAGGCATCATAAAAATAGGCTTTCAATACCTGGTCTACCAAAGTCACTAGGGTAGCGATGACAGCTAACTGTACAATAATCCTTACCCGGCCAGGTACCATATTCCTAATCAGGGAAATGATGAGGTTAGAAAACACCACCACAAATACTACTGAAATCGCCATAATCAGTGTAGGGCTTAGCTGTGTAGTTACTGCCAGGGCAGAGCATATCCCTAATACTTGTACGGTGATGGGATTATCTTCATTAAGAGGGTCAGAGACAATTTTACGCCTTCTCTTGGAAAATAAATCTTCCGATTTCTCTTCTATTTTTACTGGTTTATCAGCTACTTCTGTGCTCATAATATCTGCTTATTTTATGAAAAGAGTTTTTTAAACGCCTGTTTGTGGTTTTTCAACAGTTGCCTTGCTAGCCTGCGCACCACTTTCTACTTTTTTGAGATAGGGCTGATAGTAACCTAAATAATTAGCAATCATGTTGTTCACCCCCTTGGCGGTAATGGTCGCTCCAGACATGCCATCTACCTCATTGTCATTATAAATACTTGGGTCACCACTTTCGCCTTTCATCATGCGTACGGCTACCAGTTCGCCTACGTCATTATAAATATTCTTTCCTTTGAAGCGTTCCTGTACTTCTATGGTAGTAATCCTTGCTCCCAAACCAGGGGTTTCCCCTTTGTGGTCAAACACTACTCCTTTTATGGTTTTCAAGTCACTCGCCAAAGCAATATACCCCCAGATATCATCCCAAAGCCCTTTGCCATAGATAGGCAGTATATAAGCTTCAAACTTGTCATCATCCCCTCTAAATTCATAGACCGGATAGAGTCTATCCTTGGGATCTTTGTCAAACTGGGAAGCGATGTTCACTTTCTCAGCCACAACTGGTTCTCCCTCTACTTCTGTTACTTCTTCTCCATTGGCATCTACCACCAGCGATTCCACACGGCTTTCGTAAATGGCCGGAATATCATCGGTAGGTTGTAAATCCATTACGGCACCCAGGATTTTCTTCTGAGTATCTAAAGCTACCTGCATATCCTGCATGGGTTTTAAGCCAACAGAGGTAACGGAAAGCAATCCGCCGAGTATTACTGTTAATACAGCGGAAAAAACGATAATATAAGTGTTAGACTGTCGCACGTTGTAATCTTCTTTTTTTGTTGGATTGAACAACTACATGATCAATAAGCGGGGCGAATACGTTCATAAAAAGTACCGCCAGCATGATTCCTTCAGGATAAGCGGGGTTCAATACCCTGATGATGACGGTAATGATTCCGATCAGCGCACCATATACCCACTTGCCTGCTTCTGTATGGGCAGCAGATACAGGATCTGTTGCCATAAATACAGCACCAAATGCTAAGCCTCCCATTACCCAATGATAATAGGCGGGCAACATCATAAATTCGTTGGCCCCAGCAGCATTAAGCACATATCCTAAGCCTAAGGCACCAACAAATACACTCAAAATAATTTTCCAGCTTCCTACTCCCGTAGCGATGAGTATTACTGCACCTACCAAAGCCATAAGCGTAGAGGTTTCCCCGATTGATCCCGGAATGAAACCCATAAACATATTCCAGAAATTGAAAATACCTTCGTTGGTAGAAGCCATGGTGGCTACGATGT
>JBBSOG010000352.1:0-6567 GCA_038259985.1 Cytophagales bacterium | reverse complement strand
CATAGGTGAAAAGCTAATCTTTATCTCAGATAATTCATTGACACTCGTTATGGTTTCAGCACTTTCCCGGATCACATGCGCTGCATTGGTATAAAAATCCCTCACTTCAGGCGTTAAGTCCATATTTTCCTGCTCATGCCGCAACAATATATCGACCAGTTGTTGGGCTTTATCTTTCGCAACATCAGCACTATCACCAGCCAGAGCTTCTTCAACATCCAGATAAGCACTAACAACTACCTGGGCATGGTCACGCAAATATACGGGCACATCTTCCTGATTAAGGTTGACCACGGTATCTGATGGATCATATTTAGCGGATTGCTGCTCGCTGGTAACCCGGCTTTCATCCGGTTCATCGCCTGCCAACTCTGTTTCGCTACCCTGGGCCTGGTCGCTTTTGCGTTCACTACAGGACAAGGGTAGCATGGCTATTGCCAGTATGATATAAAGGGTTTGAAATGTAGTTTTCATGCTGATTAATCTTTCAATGTTTACTCAAGGTTAATTTTTATGGTAAACCATTTTAACTAATAGCAGTAAGTTCTGTTTGGTCGGGCTGCTGCTTAGTGTAAATTTTTAACAATTTTTATACCTCCGTAGTCTGTGTCTGCACGGGGTCGCCTAGACAGACCTTCCGCCTTCCGCCAACCGAATTAAGGTCTTTTCTAATTCATTCATCATTTTATTTCTCCAGCCACACCGTCTTCTGGTTCACAAACTCACGGATGCCCAAGTGGGAGAGTTCGTGGCCATAGCCGGATTTCTTGACGCCACCGAAGGGAAGTGCGGGGTGGGAGGCTGTCATCTTGTTGATATAGACCGCACCGGACTCTACTTGTCGGACAAAACGCTTGCCTTTCTCTATGTCTTTGGTCCACACGCATCCACCCAGGCCGTAGGGGGAGTCGTTGGCAATCAGGATAGCTTCTTCCTCACCTTTTACTTTGAATACCGAAGCGACTGGGCCAAACATTTCTTCATCATAAGCGGGCATACCGGGTTTCACATTAGCAAGTATAGTCGCGTTGAAGAATGCTCCTTCTTTATCCGGCCTATCGCCGCCCAGGATAACTTCCGCACCTTTGCTCACCGACTTTTTGGTTTGTTCCAACAGTTCATCCGCCAGGTCTTCGCGTGCCATGGGACCGTAATCCACCCCTTCTTCATTAGGATCGCCCTGCTTCAGGGCAGCCATCTTCTGCTTGAATACTTCCAGAAACTGATCGTATACTTCCTCCACCACAATGAAGCGTTTGGCAGCGATGCAACTTTGTCCGCAATTGATCATCCGTGCCTTCACGGCAGTAGTAGCAGCTTTCTCAACATCGGCGTCTGCCAGTACAATAAAGGGATCGCTGCCGCCCAGTTCCAGTACCGTTTTCTTAAGTTCCTGTCCGGCTTTAGCGGCAACCTTGCTTCCGGCACCTTCGCTTCCGGTAAGCGTAGCCGCCTTGATGCGGCGGTCTTCCAGCAGATGGTTTACCTTCTTGCTGGGAATGAGCAGCGACTGGAAGCAGCCTTTGGGAAAACCAGCTTCGCGAAATACTTCTTCCAAAGCCAGCGCACACTGGGGCACATTAGAGGCATGCTTGAGGATACCCACATTACCGGCCATCAAAGTCGGCGCAGCAAAGCGGATCACCTGCCAGAAAGGAAAGTTCCACGGCATAATTGCAAGTACCGCACCAATAGGGTCGTAGGCAATATAGGCTTCTCCCTGATCAATCTTCAGTGGCTCATCGGCCAGAAACTGGGCAGCGTTGTCGGCATAATAATCACAGCAGAGGGCACACTTCTCTACTTCGGAGACGGCTTCTTTCTTGGTTTTTCCCATCTCATCCGTCATGATTTGCCCATACTTCGCTTTATTGTTGCGGAGTATATCGGCGGCTTTGTGCATCAGTTTGGCACGCTCTTCAAAAGAAGACTTGCGCCATTTATAGTAGGTAGCATCAGCAGTTTGTAGGGTTTCTTCTATCTGGGCATCGGTATAGATTTCAAACTCTTGGAGTACTTTGTTATTCAGGGGGTTAATGCTTTGCATGGACATAAATGAATAGTTTTGTGGTTTACAACTTTACAATGAACAGAGAACAATGAACAATGATGGAAATGACCAATGACCAATGACCAATGACCAATGACCAATTTGAACTCTGAACTTCCAACTTTGAACTTTAATCTTTTATCTTTAGGCATGCAATTAAAAAACGATTTATTACTCAGAACTATTCGTGGAGAGAAAACCGAGCGCACGCCCGTATGGCTGATGCGGCAGGCAGGCAGGATATTACCGGAATACCGTGCCGTGAGGGAGAAGATGAACGGCTTTGTGGAGTTGGTCAAAGACCCGGAAAGGGCTGCGGAAGTGACCATACAGCCGGTAGATATTCTGGGTGTAGACGCTGCCATTATCTTTTCAGATATACTGGTAATTCCCGAGGCGATGGGCTTGCCTTACGAAATGGTGGAGAAAAGCGGCCCTTATTTTCCTAAAACAGTCCGCTCGGCAGCAGATATTGAACGGCTGAAAGTGGCTGATATTTCCGGTGATCTGGCCTACACTCCCGAAGCTATCAAAGTCACCAAGCGCGGACTTGATGGCCGGGTGCCGATCATCGGCTTTGCCGGTGCCCCATGGACAATCTTTGCCTATATGGTAGAAGGCTCAGGCAGCAAGACTTTCTCCCGGCCACGGGCGATGCTTTACCAGGAACCGGAAATGGCGCACCGACTACTGCAAATGATCACCGATAGCACTATTGCCTACCTGAAAGCACAGATAGCCGCCGGGGCGGACCTGGTGCAAATCTTTGATTCCTGGGCAGGTATATTGTCTACTAAGCAATACGCAGAATTCTCATTATCTTATATTTCAAAGATATGCGAGGCGATCACCGAAGTGCCGGTAACCGTCTTTGCCAAGGGCGCTTTTACCAGCATGCCTGCCATGCCCCGTCTGACTTGTGAGACGATAGGGCTGGATTGGAATATGGAAATTCCTCAGATGCGTTTCCTCTTCGGAGAAACCAAAGTACTGCAAGGTAATCTTGACCCGGCAACCTTATATGCGGACTACGCAACCATTGAACAGGAAACTAAACAGATGCTGAATGCTTTCGGGCCATACCGGCATATTGCCAACCTGGGTCATGGGGTGTACCCGGATATTGATCCCGATAAAGTAAAGTGCTTTATTGAAGTGGTCAAAGAATACAGTACGGGGATGCGTACTTAGGACTTAAGCGATGTTACTTCTTCTAAATGTTGGCAGCAATCAAAACATAGAAGTGCTAAAAATTAAGCATACACATGAAATTTATAGACAAAGTCTTCGTAGCTTTTATCATCAGCTTACTACTCAGTTCTTGTAATGAGCGTAAACAACCCAATAAAGCAACCGAAATCAAAGAGATGATGATCAGGGTTTCTGAAATAGAAATAGATTCCAATTATCTTGAAGCATACAATGCCATTTTGAAAGAAGAATCTGAGGCTTCCGTCAGGCTGGAACCGGGGGTTATTTCCATTTATCCAATGTATCGGAAAGACAATCCAAACCAAATAAAAATCTTGGAAATATATGCTAACAAAGAAGCATACGAATTGCATTTAAAAACCCCACACTTTCAACACTATAAAACCACTACGCTTGATATGGTAAAATCATTAGAACTTATAGATATGGAAGCTATTGACCCGGAAACAATGTCTCAGATATTTAGTAAAATCAGAGAATAAATAATAATTACCGCTATTATTATACAATGCCCGGCCAAGTTGAAGTGTAATTGGAAGATAAATATGTCAGGCATGAAAATTAAAAGATAAACTACAATGCTGCCTAATATTCACTTAACCTGAGATGCCAACCCAACGCCATATATCTTTAAACTCGTTAACCGCTTTTGCGTCTTCTGACCAACAACGAACTAATAAAGCATCCAAAAGGAAAGCACGCTTGAACTATTTAATGCCCTTCATCCTATGGCTGCTCTCTCTCTGGCTGATGAACTGCCAAAGTGTATCTCAGCAATACCAAGGAGAAAAAATGGATGGCGTATGCTTTGTGGCCCCCCGCGATTCTATTGGCGAAGAAGCCATGCTTAGTGTGCAGGACATCCATGCTGGTTGGATTGCTATTGTGCCCTATGCGTTTTCCCGTGATAATGACCCACAAGTCAATTATAGCGGTGTAGGAAAATGGTGGGGAGAAGGCAAAGAAGGGGTAGCGCATACGGTACGCTACGCTAAAAATCACGGGTTAAAGGTGATGTTGAAGCCTCATGTGTGGATTCAGAACCAGGGCTGGCCAGGGGATTTTACGTTAAAGTCTGAAGAAGAATGGCAACAGTGGGAAGAATCTTATACGGCATATATTGACATTATGACGGATATTGCCATTGCCCAAGAGGTAGACATGTTGTGTATAGGCACGGAGTATCGGGTTTCCGCCCGGGAACGTCCCGATTACTGGCGAAAGCTGATCCGGCACATTCGGGAACGGTATCAAGGTAAACTTACTTATGCGGCTAATTGGGATAACTTTGAGCACATTACTTTTTGGGATGAGCTGGATTTTATAGGTATTGACGCTTATTTCCCGCTTTCGGAGAAGAAAAATCCCTCGGTAGAAGAATTACTTGACCATTGGAAAGACCCACTGAAACTGATTGATGAAGTCAGGGAAGATTACAATAAGCCCATCTTATTTACCGAATATGGTTACCGCAGTGCCGATTATGCCTCACGTGGCCACTGGCACAACGAAAAGGAAGACCTAGTAGAAAACGTGCAGGCGCAGGAAAGGGCTTACGAAGCCCTTTATCAGATTTTCTGGGACAAACCCTGGTTTGCCGGGGGATTTCTCTGGAAGTGGTACCATCAAATTAACCGCGATAGCCGCTGGAACCATTGGGAAACAGACTTTACCCCTCAAGAAAAAACCACTGAAAAAGTGATACAAAAGTATTACGCACCCTAAGTTGTTATCTTTTCTTGAATTATCTTTTTCTGTAAAATATTGAACATTTTCATGATAATATTGTTGTCTTAGTAGCATATATTTGTTTAACAAACACATGAAACAATGAAGAAGACAATAAATATACTTACGATAACTTTTGCACTGATTACTATTTTTGCTTTCAACCTGGCACCGCAGGCGGCTATTACCGGACAGGTTACTTCCGATGGAAAACCTCTCCCGGGAGTTGATGTCAGTGTGAAAAAGTCCAATCAGGGTACAGTAAGTGATATGAAAGGCAATTATAGCCTGGATGTAGGAGGAGATGCGGACACCCTTGTTTTCAGCAATCTGGGTTATCAAACTCAGCGTGTAGCCATTAAGGGGCGAAAGGCTATTAATGTACAGATGAAGGAAGAATAATCAATTTCCATACTTAAATCATTTATAAAGCAAAGGGGGAAACAATCCTCTTTGCTTTTTTTGTTTACCGCCCAGAGATGAATGTGAAATCAAAATTTGTTGGTTAGAAAAAAACATTTTAGATATCTATAAGTTAAAGAATTCATCTTGTAAAAAGTATGATTTGCGTGTCAACATTACGACATTATAGTTAAAAGGTTACTGAGGCTGTTTATAAGAAAATATACCCTGGTCGTTCAGGAATTTCACATTTTCATATTTATGTGGCTAGTATTTTAAAGAAATGCTTTTTTTTGGGCTGATCACTGCCATGTTTAAAAACATAATATGATGCATGCCTACTTGTTTTTTTGAGTTATTGTGGTAAGTTTGCGCATATTTTTAACAAAAAGCTAAACTTTTACTTTTTGTTGCTTTGTATACATGGAAAGCTCTTTTTCTGATGGCTTTAAATTTTTTTTAATACAACGTCAAGTGCTTATTTCAACAATATGTGCCCTCTCTTCCTTAATCGCTGTTCTATATGTCATGCGGGGAGTTGCAACTGGATTTTTCTTTTTTTTCTTTCAACATAAATCAAATTAATATGCGTGTAAACACTACAAAACGCGTATCATCAGGCTGGGCCCGTCAAATAATGGCAGCGTTCTTAAGTTTGATGATCGTCCTATTTAGCCTTAATACTGCTGAAGCCCAACAGAGCACTGTCTCTGGAAAGGTGACTTCTACAGAAACAGGTGAAGGCTTGCCGGGAGTGAATGTCATTGTCAAAGGTACCAGCACAGGTACGGTGACTAACATTGATGGAAACTACCGGCTTAACGTTCCTCAGAATGCAGAAAACCTAGTCTTCACTTTCATTGGTTTGAAAGAACAGGAAGTTGCTATCGGAGGGCGTTCTACAATTGACGTAGAAATGGTTGAAGATGCAAGGCAACTGAGTGAGGTTGTTGTCCAGGCATATGGTGTATCTTCTGAGGCGTTGAATACACAACAAATTGAGACTGTTAATGCTAAAGCATTTGAAAACTTTCCGATATTGTCTCCCCAGGAAGCCTTACAGGGACAGGCAGCCGGAGTACAATCCACTTCATCATCTGGTATAATCGGTTCGGCACAAACAGTGAGAGTTAGAGGTATTACCTCTTTTACTTCAGGAAATAGCCCACTCTATG
>JBBSOG010000351.1:0-6606 GCA_038259985.1 Cytophagales bacterium | reverse complement strand
TACCATACCATCGTAGGTTAGCAGTCATAGAGAAAGAATTACTAAATTAAAGCAAAAGGGTGAATAAGGCAGCCATTCCAGGGGTAGCTCGATACCGTCCGCCATGTGTAGCCCCACTCCTTTGCTTTTCCATCATAGACTCTGAACAGTTCACTAGGTCATCCAGAACCTGTCTTACGATGCGAGATAATGTGATGGTAATTTTCTCACTAAATCACTTTAAGTTATGAAAACTTTCGTAGGGATTGATATCAGTAAAGCAACTTTTTCGGTAGCCTTTCCAAAAGCGACAGATAGTTTTGAAGTAAAAGAATTTGCCAACACTACAGATGGTATTGAAGTCTTTCTTTCACATTTACAGGATCACATGCACTGCATCATGGAAGCCACTGGTAGTTATAGTATGTTGCTAAGTTACACTTTGAGCGAACAAGGACATGCTGTCTCGGTGATCAATCCTCGGCAAGCCGCTCATTTTTCTCAAATGCTATTGCGTGTCACCAAAACAGACCGTATGGATGCAGTGCTACTAGCAAAATATGGACAGCATATGCAGCCAGCCGTTTTTCAACCTAACAGTAAAATCATGTTGCACCTAAAACAAAAGAGGACACTGCTCAGACAGCTCAAAAAGCAGAAGATGTCATTAGTTTGCCTGCAGGAAGCTCATGCCCATCAGCCTACCCAGGATGAAGATAAACAGGGCACGCTACAAAGTATGATAAAAGCCATAGAAGAACACCAAGGCCAGGTAGAGCAAAGCTTGTATCAAACTACTCAAGAAGCTTATGTTGATCTGATGCAACTGATTACTTCTGTGACAGGGATTGGCAAAGCCATCGCTACTGCTTTGATTGTCACCACAGCAGGATTCACACGCTTTGAGAATGCTAAGCAACTGGCCAAATTTATTGGCATCTGTCCTACACACTTTCAATCGGGTAGTAGTGTGAAAGGAAAAAGCACGATTGCTCGGCGGGGAGACCCACATTTACGCTCATTGCTTTATATGGCTACCCTCTCGGCAATAAGACATAACAAAGCCTGTAAAGAATTTTATCAACGACTTAAAGCCGCTGGTAAGGCCTCAAAAGTGGCATTAATTGGGGTTGCCAATAAGCTGATCCGACAGATTTTTGCTGTGGTAACATCGAATACCAAGTACCAGGATGAATATGTGGGTGAACATCCCAGATGCAAAAAAAATGCTCAATTTTCTTGACTATTAACACAGTTCATGGCGGCTCTCAGTGGAATTGCATGTAGTCGGTCAATTGCGTGGCATTAATGCCGGGCAAAAAATCCTAGTTGGATGACGGCCACCGTGGATGACGGCCACCGTGGCACAAGGTCGCTCAGACATCCTAGAAATATTTTAAAATTTAGTTTCTCCTCTTAATATGCCTAAAAAGTAACGCACTCCCGTTACACTCAAATGTGGCTTAGCTTTAAATTTTATGCACTTGGAGTAAACAACAACATTAGACGAGCACTAGCTTTTCAGAACGAATCGGCATACAGCCATCTGATCATTCCCAGTACGGTGAGCAGATAGACGATGCATACAGGCAAGCCGATCTTCATAAAATCGCCAAAAGTATAGCCTCCGGGACCGTATACAATCAGATTAGTTTGGTAGCCGATAGGCGTTAGAAAAGCTGCGGAAGCTGCATAGGCGATACCCAGATAAAAGGGCATCCCATCAACGCCCAGTTGATTGCTGATTGCATAGGCAAGGGGGAAAGTGATTGATACTGCCCCTACATTAGTGATAAAAGAGGTGAGTATCGTAGTGATGACTAACAAACTAGCCAGTACACCCATTGTTCCTAACCCATCGGTAAGGCTAAGAATTCCTTGGGCCATCAAATCACCACTACCCGTCTTGATCATGGCCTGGCCGAGCGCCAGCGAAAAAACAAGAATAGAAACCATATTAAGGTCAATTTCTTTTTTGATATCCTGTATAGAGAGCATTTTGAGTGCAATCATGATCGCAAAAATGATGAGTAAGGAGACAAAAAGAGTAAAATACCCAAACACGACCATAGCGATGGCACTGAGCGCTACCACTAAGAAGGAAGTTACTTTTCTCTTATTGGGCCGCAAAAATTCTTTTACCTGGGAAACGATAAAAATATCCCGGTAAAGATCTACCCGGTCTTTAAAGTGTTTTCCGGCATAGAGCAACAACAGATCTCCCTGACTGAGTTGAATATCTCCAATTTTACCGCTCAGGCGTTCCCCATTCCTGTGGATAGCGACTATCGCCGCGTCATACCGCTTGCGAAACTCCATCTTCTTAGGTGTATGCCCCACCAGGCTGGAGTTGGTCCCTACTACGGCTTCCATAATGTTTACTTTATCCTCATTGCGGGTATCCGCTGGCTTAGGCAACACCAGCCCTCTTCCATTGCTCAATAGTTCTAAGATATTCTCGGTATCTCCTGCGAAAATAAGTACGTCATTTTGAATAATTTTTTCTGTAGGCTCTACCGGGGACAAGGTTTCTTTGCCACGAATAATTTCTACAAGGTAAACGCCTTTAAGGCTTCTCAAGCCAGCCTCTAGTATCGTTTTGCCAGTAAGTGAAGAATTATCGTCCAGAATGGTCTCTACCAAGTATTCACGCCGGTTTTTGCTAAAACTCTCTAAAATATCCCTATTGTTAGGCAGGAGTTTATAGCCTACCGTGCTAATCAAAAGGATGCCCGTAATGCAAACAGCCCCACCAATAAGTAAGAGATCAAGGGTGTTCAGCACCTCTATTTCGAAATCCATCATAAAACCCATGAGTACCAAGGTGGTAGACGTACCAATGACGGTAAGCATCCCTCCCATAATCGTGGCGTAGGACAGGGGAATGAGCAGTTTGGAAGGTGACACATTATGACGTTTGCCCCAGTTAAATACATAAGGTGTCATGATGGCCACAATAGGGGTGTTATTAATAAAAGAAGAGAATACCGCGACCTGTATCATCATTCTGAGCAGGAAAGAACGATAACTTAGTACTAGGTGCCTTCTGCCTAGTTTGTAGATGCTCTCAATCACAGACTCAATCTGAAAATTTTTCCGAAGTGCCGTACTAATGAGTATCAGCAAGACTACACTCCCGATGGACTGGTTTGAAAATCCTGAAAGCATCTCTTCAGGAGTAAGGATGCCAATGATCACAAAAGCCAATACTGTAATTAAAAAACCTAATGAAGGCCTGACCCATTCTTTGTAAATACAAATGAATAAACCGAAAATGCTTCCTAACACAATAACCTGCTGCCAAATAATAGATAGCATCTTTTATAATAAACTAATTAATATCATGGTGAAAATTGTATTACTCAAAGCGGAGATGTTTTACTGATTCGCCTGAGTTGATGAGTTCAAGCAAAGAGTCAATGCCAATTTGTACATGTTTGGCTGCAAAACGACTGGTGACCTCCGCATCGCTTTTTTCGGTCTTGACCCCCTCGGCAATCATAGGTAAATCTGAGACCAGGAGCAAAGCACCATGCGGAATTTTGTTGATAAAGCCCACAATAAATAAAGTTGCAGTTTCCATGTCTATGCCCAATGCCCTGATTTTTTTCAGGTATTTCTTAAAGTCCTTGTCATGTTCCCATACCCGGCGATTGGTCGTATACACCGTACCCGTCCAGTAGTCCGACTGGTGTTTTTTGATCATAGACGAAACTGCCCTCTGCAAACGAAAAGACGGCAAGGCAGGCACTTCAGGGGGCATGTAATCATCACTGGTACCCTCCCCTCTAATAGCAGCAATGGGAAGAATGAGGTCACCTACCTGGGTTTTTTCTTTGAGCCCCCCGCATTTACCCAAGAAAAGCGCTGCTTTGGGTTTGATAGCCGAAAGCAAATCCATCACTGTAGCTGCGTTGGCGCTTCCCATTCCAAAGTTGATTATGGTGATATTATTTGCCGTAGCGGTCTGCATTGGCCTGCCTATGCCCTTGATTTCGGTATCAAACTGGGTAGCAAACATTTCTACGTAATTAAAAAAATTGGTCAGTAAAATATATCCTCCAAATGCATCTAGGGCAGTACCCGTATAACGGGGGAGCCAATCCTGCACAATTGATTTTTTATCTTTCATTTCACTATTTTTAGGACTCAGCATATAGATTGCGCTGCTTTATGATATCCTTAGATTTAGCCCATGGTAAATCTTAACTTACCTTCTTTCGCCCACAAAATACAAAAAGTACAAGGTAAAGCTGTTATTTTTGATGTAGTCAGGAAGAAATATGTTGTACTAACCCCAGAGGAATGGGTGCGTCAGCACTTGATCCATTTGTTGATCAATCATTTGGCCTATCCTAAATCGCTGATCAAAGTTGAAGGCGGGCTAAAGTACAATAAACTCGCTAAAAGAACTGATGTGGTAGTATTTGATCGAGCAGGTACCCCCCTGCTTATTATAGAATGCAAGTCGTTTAAGGTGCCTATTAGCCAGAAAGTTTTTGAGCAATCATCTATTTATAACAACACACTGCAAGCCTCGTATCTGTTGATATCCAATGGCCTGGAACACTACTGCTGTAAAGTGGATTACCAAACAAAATCCTTCACCTTTTTGGATAAATTACCCTGTTTTGAGGAAATTTGTGGGTAGAAATGTTAGCAGTTGGAAGACTTAGAAACTTCAGTCTTCCAACTTCCACCAAAAATTTGGCTAAACCTCTACCTTCTCAAAATACTTATCCACTGGAACATAAGGCATATTAAATGCCTCTGCTACACTTTGGTACACAACATCCCCTTTGACAACATTTAACCCTTTCTTGAGTGGTTCAATCATAGCACAGGCTTTTTCCCATCCAAGATTAGCTAATTGAACTGCATAGGGTAGCGTGGCATTATTGAGCGCAATGGTTGACGTATAAGGAACCGCACCCGGCATATTGGCGACACAATAATGTACTACATCATCAATAATAAAGGTCGGGTTTTCGTGGGTAGTCGGGGTGCAGGTTTCTATGCAACCACCCTGATCTACCGCGACATCCACGACAACAGTACCAGGTTGCATGTCTTTCAGCATATCCCTGGTAATCAGCTTGGGTGCCTTCGCGCCGGGAATTAAGACAGCGCCTACAATTAAATCTACTTGCCCCAGCATGGCCCGGATGTTATATTCATTGGACATCATAGTAGCCACATTGGCAGGTAAAATATCGGAAAGATAACGCAGACGGTTGAGGTTGGTATCCATAATGGTAACATCGGCGCCCAGACCAGCGGCCATTTTTGCGGCTTGCATGCCTACAATGCCTCCTCCCAAAATAAGTACTTTGGCGGGACGTACACCGGGTACGCCTCCCAATAGAATACCACGTCCTTTCAGGGGTTTTTCCAGATATTTTGCGCCCTGCTGAATTGCCATACGGCCCGCTACCTCAGACATAGGGACCAATAACGGAAGGCTACGATCCGGTAATTCTACGGTTTCGTAAGCCAGACATATCGCGCCGGTTTCAATCATGGCGTGAGTCAATTCTTCACTAGAAGCAAAATGAAAATAAGTAAATAACAGTTGGCCTTTCTTAATCAGCTTATATTCAGGTTTAATTGGCTCTTTTACCTTAATGATCATTTCCGCTTCAGCATATACTGCCTCAATATCAGACAGAAGCGTGGCACCTGCACTTTCGTAGACGGCATCGGTAAATCCACTCCCTTCACCGGCCGAGCGCTGCACTTTAACGGTGTGACCCAATTTAGTCAGTTCTTTCACACCGGCAGGGGTTAATCCAACACGGTTTTCGTTATTCTTTATTTCTTTAGGAACACCTACAATCATGAGTTTGCGATTTAAACTATTTTTTAACAACAAATACCACTTTAAAAATAGGGTGCAAATATACAGCTTGCTATGCTCTAAATCAGCATACTTGTATTAAATTTAAGAAACAGGTTAACATAACTTATGACAAAAAAAAGCCCACCATATAGCGGGCTTACATCTAGCAAAAATTCAACAAGCTATTCGTCCTTTATAAGCACGCCATCTGCCACAAAGGAGAGGCGGGTTTCAGGCTCAGTAATCGCATTAATTTCATCCTGGGATTTACCGGCATCTTCGGCATAGTGGCGTAAAGTCTCTACTGATACCTCATCCAAATAGGCCCTACCTTCCACTACAGCAATTTTTCCACTGGCGTCTTTAGGTACAAAAGAAGCATAATCTTTGAACCTGACCATCACCTCTTCCCCGTTCTCTAAATCCAGTGTCATCCAGCAGCCTTTCATCTGGCAGACTTCATTCACCTGGGCAGTTAATTTTATTTCCTGCTCTATTTTGCCATCCATCTCCTGAATAAACTCAGTAGGCTGAAGGGCATCAGTCTCGTTAATTTCGGTACCAAACTTAGCATCTTGGGCCATTACAGTAAGTATTGGCAACATCAGAATAGCGGAGAGAGTCAAATATTTGCGCATAATTTTTTATCTAAAATGGTAATGAAACAACGAATAAAGCTCAAATACAGTAATCTATGCGAATCAAGGGTAGGAAACTAGAAGAAACAGATGTGCTAGCCAATGCCTTAGTTGAGTATGGAAACTCTACAACTAATTGCCCTGTACTAT
>JBBSOG010000350.1:0-6651 GCA_038259985.1 Cytophagales bacterium | reverse complement strand
ATCATTGCATCTACCACCGCTGGCCTACCCGAAGCACCGGGTAGCGGACGTAATTGGGATTATCGTTATTGTTGGTTGCGTGATACCTATTATACCCTTACTGCTTTCAACCATATCGGTCACTTTGAGGAACTGGAAAGGTATTTTTATTATATCGCCAACATCTCTGCCAGCCAAAAAAGCCGTTACCAGCCTTTGTATTCTATCAGCGGAAGCGACCAGTTGGTAGAGAGAATTATGGATTTAAAAGGTTACCTGGGCAACCAGCCGGTGCGCGTAGGTAACCAGGCATATGAGCATATCCAGAACGATGTGTATGGACAGGTACTATTGTCATTACTTCCGCTTTATGTAGACCACCGCTTTATCAATGATGAGCGCACCGGCTCACAAAACTTGGTTTATGATGTGCTCAAAAAAATTGAAGAAGTGATGTACGAACCGGATGCTGGCCTCTGGGAGTTTCGTGACCTGAGCCAGTATCATTGTTATACCTATTTATTTCATTGGGCGGGAAGCTCGGCCGCGCTTAAAATTGCCCGCCGTTTGAAAGATCATAAGCTGGAGCAAAAAGCTATACAACTCAAACAAGCCGCGGTAGACAAAATAGAGGAATGCTACGATGCCCAGAGAGGCGTTTATACTCAGGCAATAGGCACCAAAAACTTGGACGCCAGCACCTTACAGCTTATCATGATGAATTACTTAGATGGCAATTCCGAGCGTGCCAAAAACCATTTAAAAAGCTTGGAAAAAGAATTAAAGTCGGAAGATGGACTTTTCTACCGCTATCTGCACATGGATGATTTTGGTATGCCGGAGACTACTTTTCTGATCTGTGCTTTCTGGTACGTTGAAGCCCTGGCCTGCGTAGGCCGGGTAGATGAAGCCGCCCGTACATTTGATAATATCATGCAGTATAGCAATCATCTAGGCTTATTCAGCGAAGACGTAGATGCTAAAACTGGCAGCCAGTGGGGTAATTTCCCCCAGGCGTACAGCCACGTGGGCTTGGTCAATGCCGCTTACCGCATCTCCACTAAGTTGAATACCCCGGATTTTCTGGAATGACAGCCTTAATATTGAAACTTGTATTACAATGCCTGTAGATAACTGTAAACAAAAAGTTATCTCAAAACACATTTGAGATAGCTTCTTGATATCGTCCTTGATGCCTGTTACCTGCTACTTCTATCGTTTCATCACCCTAACGATTTGTGGTTTTTTGTTAAGGCTTTCAATCCGAAGAAAATATAGACCATGAGCTAGTTTGAGCTTCTGAACGTCTATCTGGTAGGATTGATCAATGCCTGATGCATTGGTCTGTTGATGATAGATTTCCTCACCTTGTTGATTAAGCAGTCTTAAAGTAACGGAAGATGTCGTAGGACTTTCCCCCCGCCATGCTACTTGGAGTATGTCACTCGTTTCGTTCAGTGGATTCGGATACACGACCAGAGGCGACTCCCCGTCATTAGCATTTGTGTCTGTCAGTACTTCATCGTTAAACACTGCAAAAACCACACTGATAGGCGTTCCGCTAATCCCTTGCAAATTTTTCTCACTATAAGGAACTGCGGTTAAAAAGTAAAAATCATCATTGTTAACAAAACTTCCATCGTAAAAATCTTCTCCTGAATTGCCAAACAGCGCAAAAGGAGGGCTGTTTTCAATTCGCTCTAGAACAGGAAGGGAAAAAAAATAAGTTTCCAAAGTAAACTTTACACTTCCAATATTTTGTTCGTTGCCCGCATTAGCCCGGATATTTAGATTATCGCCTACTTCACTCAAATTAATAACCTGAAAATCCTCTAATATGCCGATGGTCTGATCCGTGGTGGCATTTATCAAGCTAAACGAAAGCAGAAGTTCATCGGCCAGGGTAAACGAAAGGCTCATGGTATCCAACGCACCACCCTGTGCATTGGATTGTGTGTAGGCAATGGCCTCTACAGTATAATTTTCATCCGTAAAACTACCAAAAGTGAATTCGCGCCCGAAATAGTCAACTTTATCTTCCTCTTTGGTAGAATTTCCGAACGAGGCATAGGGAGCGGTATTCTCTATTTTTTTAGCATTCAATCCTCCGCTAATACTAAATTTTACGCTTCCTATAGATTTGGGTACGGTTACTGCCCGGATAGCAAGGTTTTGGCTTCCAGCTTCCTGAGAGTTGATACGGTCTCCTTCACTCAGCCTGCGGATCAATTGGTCGGTATCGGCATTGTATAACTCCAGATAAGCAATGCCCTGGCAGTCGCTAACCTGCGATAATGCTTCTAATGCTTGTACTAAACCAAAGCCAGTTCCAAAGTCAAAACCAGGGTCAGGCTCAGGGGTAAAAGGGTCGTCCATATCCAGTGCAGTGTTCTGAAGAATCGTCTCTATCTGGTCAGGGCTAAGTTCGCCATCTGCTTGTTTCATCAGGGCAGCCACTGCGGCCAAGTGCGGTGCCGATGCTGAGGTCCCGAAGAAGTTAGGGAAACCATCCCCCTCGATGTCTCCTCCGAAGAAGGTATTATTGCCACCATCTGGGCCAATGACTTCGGGTTTTTGGCGTATTTCTTCATTAATAGGTTCACCACAGCTTGTCAGTAAAATGGGTGTTCCTCCTGCTGAAGAAAAATACTCTAGGATAGGATCAGCATTATTAAACAATGGCGTATTGAAATACGGTACTGCGCCCACAGCAATAGCACCTGCAGCATTGGCATGACCTACTATTGTACTACTTTTAGTGGCGTATTCTTCTGTCAAATCACCACCGAAATATTGATATTTGATCCTTTCAGGATTTGGATTAGAATCAAAAACCTGAAAATCAAACTCGGGTATTCCTACAAATTTTCCAATCACGATGTAGACCTCAGTAGAAAAATTTGTGTTGACACTAAGAAACTCAAATGGGTCATTTCCAATATTACCATTCAGACTACCAAAGATAGCACTACTAAAATCACCTTCCCGAGTAAAAACAAAGATATCCATATCGCTTTCGGCACCAAGGCTGGTAGTGCAGATAGAAGCAAAGGCCTGCGACCATTGAAAAGCAAGGGTTGTTCCATATGGAATAACAATACGTTGAAATACATCTACTCCAGGGCCTGGGTCAAAATCGTGCAAAATATAATCCCCTATCGGGAAGCCATCACCTTCGGTAAGTTTAGCGGTATCGGCAACCGGGCGAAACTCACTTTCGTAAGACTGACGCGCCTGGTTTCCAGCAGAAGAAAAGTAGGTAACCCCCTTTGCTTTCACCTGGTCAACCGCTTGGGCTATGACACCATCCTGGTAAAAAGGTTCAGCGTAATACAATACATCGTCCACAATAACATCGGACTCAACATCATCAGCCAAGCGCAAAATACCGTTAGCGAAATCTGCTTGGCCTAAAGACGCAGTATGAAAAGCCAAGGTGGCCTGGGGTGCCACGTCGTGGACAATTTCTGCCATAGCCCGGCCTTCATCAGAACCGAATGGTAAGTCGGAAAGATTGATCACCGGTACAAAATTTTTGTTAGGATTACCAGGGCCAGGCAAGTCTCCGGTAGCAATTCCGTAGGCTTCTCCCTCCTGTGCATTGTAGCTATCCGATAAGATGCCAATTGTAGTCCCTGTCCCAGTCAGGCCACATACAATTCGGGCAAGGTCCGAACCCTGAGCAGCATCTCCCTGGGAAGTGACTATGCCCGCCCTGGAAATGGGACGATAGCCCGCTCGTACAAAGCGCAGGTTCGTTAAGCCATCTAGCTGGGCAACTTTAGCAATAGGAAATAAGCCTGAAACCATTCGCCCGTAGGCAGAGCCTCTTTCCATACCCATATTATCCAAACTGGTTTTTAAAGCTTGTGCATCCTGCTCAGCAATTGCCTCAATTAGCACTTTATCCTCCAGAAGCACTAGCACAGTGTCATATCCCTTAGCCTGGATGTTACGCTGCCAGTTTTTTTGATTAGCATCTTGTTGATACTCCTGATACAATCCCCAAAGTTCTTGCGCTACCTTAGAGTTTTTGTACGTTGAGCGGACTGAAGCTTTAACCTGCTCTTGATTAGGATTGCGCGAGTGTAAAGCCTTTGGTAGTGTATTTTTGATATTTTCTGTCTGCGCTGATAAATCCGTCAGCGATAGCATGGTGGCTGCCAACAGGGTCAAGGCCAAGCTTTTCTGTAATGAGAAGGTCATAGTGGTTTGGTTTAAAAAGTTTATAAAAAAAGAAAATTTGAAAAACCTTTCTTGAGCTAACTATTTAGAGGATTTAGTCCCAAAATGGGATAGCTCTTTTGCGGCAAAAACCAAAGGCTCCAAATTTCTTCCCATTACTGGTCAAACCCAGCTTACAATAATTACTCTAACAGATGAACACGAAATTCGGAATGGACAGTCTTATAAATAGGGCTAATTGCAACTAATAAAACACTCGCTGAAGTGAAAAAATGATAGAACCAGATACAAATAATTATAGGTATACTTTTACCTAGCAGTAATTTCGCGTATAGTATTTCGTAGGATGAACTAAATAAATTTATATAATTTGTCTTTTAGTGTCAAGTAATATCAAAAAATAATTTTGAGAAAAATAGGGTACCAAACCCTTCTCTTTAAAAGAACAATTTTTTGGGTTTTTTAGGAAATAATTTCCTCTGACAGAAAATTAAACATACATATATTTCACTCCCGGCGGTACAGCGTAGGCACGGCAAAAGCCAATAAATCCGAGGTCATGGGTTTTACTTAGAACGGTAAATCCCTCACTGATAAACCTTCAGCGATCCATAAAAACTTTTAGTTTCCCAGGCTCATTTTTTAAAATGAGCTTTTTTCCCTTGCTATTGTTTCCCTACTAAAGATGTGTAGAATACCTGATAATTTTCGTGGCTAATCAGCAGCATTTTATATATTTGCAGGCAAAGCTTTTAAAGCCTAATGCAGTACACTTGGCACCATATCACCCATTGTTATCATTGGTAGACGTTTGTCCTCAAGCGCACTATCTATCAATCCTTATTCATCCATTTCATTACAGATTTTCATGAAAGAAAGCATACGCATCGCGGTTCAAAAATCAGGACGCCTCAGCGAGAGTTCTATCAAACTTATCAAAGAGTGCGGAATACATTTCAACAACGGAAAAGGCAATCTTAAAGCTGTTTCTTATAATTTCCCTGCCGAGTTCCTTTTTCTTCGGGATGACGATATTCCCGGATATGTGGAAGATGGTGTGGCCGATATCGGTATCGTTGGGGAAAATGTGATGCTGGAAAAAGGTAAGGATGTATCACTGATCAAAAAATTAGGGTTTTCCCGATGCCGTTTATCCTTAGCCATTACCCGGGACAAGGAATACCACGGACTAAGTGATTTTGAGGGAATGAGCATTGCCACCTCCTATCCAGTGATACTGGAGCGTTTTTTTGCGGAGAAAGGAATCAACGCACAATTACATGAAATTAGCGGTTCGGTAGAGATCGCGCCCAGTATCGGACTGGCCGATGCGGTATGCGATATCGTAAGCTCCGGCAGTACGCTGCTTAGCAATGGCCTCAAAGAAGTAGAAACCATACTTCAGTCGGAGGCCGTCTTGATCAGACACAAAAATATCACGCCGGAACGTCTAAAGGCTTTAGATCAACTGATATTCCGCATAGATGCAGTGCAGCGGGGCAGCAACAGCAAATATGTGTTGCTCAACGCCCCGGCTGACAAAACCGAACGTATCATTGAAATCCTTCCTGGCATGCGTAGCCCAACAGTTCTTCCCCTGGCCATGTCCGGTTGGAACTCCGTGCATTCCGTGATCAAGGAAGATGAATTCTGGGAGGTCATTGAACAACTCCGGGCAGCCGGAGCAGAAGGTATATTGGTAGTCCCCATAGAAAAAATGATACGCTGATGTATATATACACCCACCCTATTCGCGACGATTGGGAAAAGATACTGAAAAGGCCTGCCCAAAAATTTAAGAAAATTGAAAAGATCATCAAGCCTATTCTCAAAAAGGTAAAAAAGAAGGGTGACCGGGCACTTAAGCAATTTGCCCTGGAATATGATCATGTGGAACTGGAGCATATTGAGGTCACCAAAACGGAAATTAATAAGGCAGAAAAAGAAGTCAACGCTGAGCTTAAGAAAGCTATCCAAGTAGCTTATCAGAACATTGAAAAATTCCATGCTGCCCAGCGTGATGAACCACTTTCTGTTGAGACGATGCCCGGCGTCATGTGTATGCGTAAAAGCGTTGCCATTCAAAAAGTTGGCCTGTATATTCCCGGCGGTACCGCACCGCTGTTTTCTTCCGTATTGATGTTGGGCATACCCGCTAAGTTGGCTGGTTGCCAGGAGATTGTGCTGTGCAGCCCCCCCAACCGCGAAGGCAATTTGCACCCCGCTATTTTATACGCGGCCAAGCTGGTAGGAATCAATAAGATTTGCAAAGTAGGGGGAGCCCAGGCCATTGCCGCCATGACTTACGGTACTAAGACAGTTCCTAAAGTACATAAAATCTTCGGTCCCGGTAACCAGTACGTGACCGTGGCCAAGCAGATCGTCAGCCAGAAGGGGGTAGCCATAGATATGCCCGCCGGCCCATCTGAAGTAGCTGTGTTTGCGGATAAAACGGCCAATCCAGCCTTCGTTGCAGCAGACTTACTT
>JBBSOG010000349.1:0-6653 GCA_038259985.1 Cytophagales bacterium | reverse complement strand
TTCTGCTTGCTTCGGTTCACCCTTTATGCCCCTCCACCCTGCTAAGTACGCAGAAATACTGGGAGAAAAGATGCAAAAGCAGCAAGTGAATGTGTGGTTGATCAACACCGGCTGGTCAGGCGGGCCCTACGGCGTAGGCAAGCGTATCAAGCTCAAATATACCAGGGCTATGATCACCGCTGCACTGGAAGGTAAACTAAAGGGAGTAGAATATGAGCAGCATCCTGTTTTCGGCGTAGCCATGCCACAAACCTGCGCTGAAGTACCTTCCGAAATACTAAACCCCCGGAACACCTGGCAGGATAAAGCTGCCTACGATGACAAAGCAAATATACTGGCAGAGAAATTTGTGGCTAATTTTCAAAAGTTTGCTGAAAACGCTACGGATGATATTAAGGCTGGGGCGCCTAAAGTAGGCACTAATGCTTGATAAATATATGTGAAGTCAGGAAAAGCGTGTTTATAGCTAAGCGCGCTTTTTTTATTTGATAATGTTTAGGGAAGCATTTATCTTTTGAGTCTACTTATCCTCTAACCTTTTGAATAATGAAAAATTTACTATCCATAATTTTGTTTCTCGGGCTGATTGCTTACCCAATATTTGGTTTCTCCCAGGACTTAAAAAGTAAAGTAGATCAAATGGCGGATAAGTTGGATGATAGGGTAATCGCCTGGAGACGGGATATCCACGAGCATCCTGAGCTGTCTAACCGGGAGTTTCGGACGGCGGAGATGGTGGCAAAACACTTGAAGTCTTTGGGAATTGAAGTACAAAGCGGTGTAGCCCATACCGGCGTGGTAGGCGTACTCAAAGGAGGCAAGCCCGGCCCGGTCGTTGCCCTTCGTGCCGATATGGATGCCCTGCCGGTGACGGAGCGGGTAGATGTTCCTTTTGCTTCCAAAGTCACCTCCGAATATAATGGCGAGGAAGTGGGCGTCATGCATGCCTGCGGGCACGATACCCATGTCGCTATCCTGATGGGCGTAGCCGAGACGCTGAGCAGTATGCGCAAAGATTTGAAAGGCACGGTGAAGTTTCTCTTTCAACCTGCTGAAGAAGGTGCGCCAGAAGGAGAAGAAGGCGGCGCTGACCTGATGATCAAAGAGGGTGCGTTGAAAAATCCCGATGTGGATGTGGCTTTTGGACTGCATATCAATTCCCAGACGGCAGTGAATACCATTGGCTATCGCCCCGAAGGTACGATGGCTGGAGTAGACGGGCTGGAAATTAAAGTGAAAGGCGTACAAACCCACGGTGCTTATCCCTGGTCAGGCATAGACCCGATCGTGACCTCTGCCCAGATTATTATGGGCCTACAGACGATTGTGAGCCGTAACCTGGAACTGCTCAAAGCTCCGGCAGTCGTCACCATCGGTAAGATTGAGGGAGGCGTGCGTAGCAACATCATTCCTGAAGAAGTCACTATGATCGGAACGATTCGTTCGCTGGAACCTGAAATGCAGGATAAGATTCATAAACGTATCCGCGAAATCGCTACCAAGATAGGCGAAAGCGCTGGTGCTGAGGTGGAAGTCAACATTAGCCGTGGCTACCCGGTCACTTATAATGACCCTGAACTTACTGCCCAAATGCTGCCCAGTCTGGAAGAAACAGCAGGTAAAGAAAATGTGTTTTTGCGCAATGCGGTGACCGGAGCAGAAGATTTTTCCTACTTTGCGCAGGAAGTCCCCGGGCTGTTCATTTTTTTGGGAGGCATGCCTGCCGATATGAAGCCTGAAGAAGCTGCCCCTCACCACACACCGGATTTTTATATAGATGACAGCGGCCTGAAATTAGGCGTCAGGACACTTTGTAACCTCACCATTGACTATATGGATAATTATAAAGCCAGTATGGGTAAGTAGAGGACCGGCATTATAAAACTACCGAAACAAACCTCTGACAGAAGAATAAAAAGGCTACGGTATGCAAGGCGATCACCGTATAGAGGATAACCTTTTCTGTTTTTCTAGTCATGTCTACTTTAAATTATCTGTTTTTTCTGGGAGGAGTTTTGATCATGTACTTGGGGGGCATTGCACTGTGGTCGGGATTGATGACATCCTCGCTGCAACTGCTTATAGTAAAAGCGAAAGAAGTGAGGAACGCTAAAGTTAACAGGCTGAATTTGTTGGTAAATCTTTTCATTACTTTATGGGTTTATACTTGATGGAATAATGGAATAATGGAATAGTGGATTAATCAATTATCTGTTTTTTCTGGGAGGCGTTTTGATCATGTACTTGGGGGGCATTGCACTGTGGTCGGGATTGATGACGTCCTCGCTGCAACTGCTTATAGTAAAAGCGAAAGAAGTGACGAACGCTAAAGTTAACAGGCTAAATTTGTTGGTAAATCTTTTCATTACTTTATGGAGTTTTAGGATGTAAAAGTTAAATTTTTGTTCAATGCTTTTGCCTCATTTCTTATCTAAGTGGCAACAATTCAAAGGTATGGGAGTGCGGTAGGTAATGCAATAGGGTGTTAGATTAGGGGGTTTTGGCTGGTTTTTTTGACCCTTAGAATCTCCTTCATAAAGTATTATTGAGGGGAAGCAGGTCAGTTTTTACACTTAGTGCCCATGTCAACTTATGTTGTCACATCTGACGTATTTCTACCAGCAAGGGAGAGCATCAGTAATGTAAATCTGAATGCAAGAATTATATTTTTGGTAAATAAGAAGATTAAAAAAAATATGAGAAGTAATATAATGGAATAGTAATATTAAAATTTGATTTGATTATAATACTAATGACAGCCTGGTTAATACTACTCTTTTTGACATAGTTATAATTGACTATGTCCTTAGCATAAAAATCACTAGATTATCAGTTTATTCTCATTTTTGATTTTCTTATTTACACGGGTACTTATTTGTGGGTTATGTACATGAAATATGATAATTATCAGGGAGGCAAATCTGTAATGTTGATCCGGGATTTCAAGATTATCAGGAATATTCAGGACAGGGATAAGCTGTTGAACGGTAATATTTAATGCATTCTCCGGAAGTTCTCCTTAGTTTGCCCAACCAAATACGGTAAACCGGCAAGGACGCAATAGCAAAGCGCGCCTTGATTTACGCTTTATTAGGAGAAAAAAAATTTGTTAGGAGTTAGGGGAAATGTTAAAACCTTATAGTCTGGTTCAATAAGTAGTAATCAGCAATCACCAAAGCAGCCATCGCCTCCACGATAGGGACGGCACGGGGCACTACACAAGGGTCGTGGCGGCCCTTACCGGAGACAGTTACCGTTTCCCCAGCTTCATTCAAGCTTTCCTGGTCTTGCATCAAAGTAGCTACCGGTTTAAAAGCAGTCCTGAAAAAGATATCTTCTCCGTTAGAAATCCCGCCTTGTATGCCACCGGAATGGTTGGTACGGGTCCGCACTTGATCGCCTTCCTGATAATAAGCGTCATTGTGCTGGGAGCCATTCAGCGCTACCCCCTCAAATCCACTGCCGTATTCAAAGCCTTTGACCGCATTGATACTGAGCATGGCTTTGCCCAGTTCTGCATGCAATTTATCAAAAACCGGCTCACCGAGTCCGGCAGGCACACCACGAATAACGCAGCTTACAATGCCTCCAATCGTATCCCGGTTTTTGCGGGTGTTGTCAATGAGTTCAATCATCTGCTCGGCGATAGACGGGTCCGGGCAGCGGACCATGTTTTCTTCTGTTTGCCCCAAGTCAAGCTCCTGGTAGCTTTTTTCCAAACGAAGGCTTCCTACCTGGGATACATAGGCATTCACTTGAATATTTTTGGATTGTAAAAATTGCTTGGCGATTGCCCCGGCAGCTACCCGGGCGGCAGTTTCACGGGCGGAACTTCTGCCACCCCCGCGATAGTCACGGACACCATATTTAGCATGATAGGTAAAGTCGGCATGGGAAGGACGAAACTTATCGGCGATGTGTGAATAGTCTTTGCTGCGCTGATCTTCGTTAGGAATCAAGACCATGATAGGCGTGCCGGTAGTTTTGCCCTCAAAAACCCCCGATTGAATAAAGAAGGTATCACTCTCTTTGCGTTGTGTGGTAATTTTGGACTGCCCGGGCTTACGGCGATCCATGTCTTTCTGAATAAGGGCTTCTTCCAATGGCATACCCGCCGGGCAGCCATCAACAATCACGCCTATAGACTTACCATGTGACTCACCAAAAGTAGTGATCCTGAATAACGTACCGAACGAATTTCCCATGCTTCTTCTACTAAATAAATATGATATGCAATCACACAAATGTAGCAGCTAAGTAGCTAAAGCACAAAGCTATTTTTTTAAGACTATCACCGCTGTCAGCACCAACATGCCCAGGATAAGCGCATTGGCGAGCAATTGTAGCCAGCCTTCATTGTTGAGGCTTCTGAGGCGATTATCAGCTTTAGCCGCATGATCATAGAAAGTGCCAACGTCCTGGGCGCTGATGTAATCGTTCTTTCGGCTTTTGCCCTCCACGCGGATAGCAACGTCAGAACTCAACGTATCGTAGCGCTTGGTAGAAGTATTAAAATATATCCAATTGAAATACTCACTAAGCTTATATTCCCCTGGCTCGTTGGGCACGGCATAATAAGAAAAGGCTTTTGACCCTACTACCTGCTGGTTACGGCGACTGATATTTTGTTCCACACTGGGGGCATAAATGTCAAAGATGTCGTCTTCTTTCACCGTAGGTTTGTCAATGGCGGAGATATTTCCTTCCCCGACAATCTTGAAGACATAGTTAAAACTATTGCCAGTGGTCAGCTCACGTTCGCCTATTTCTTCTTCCAGCCGGTAATTCCCTACTGCCACGCTTTCGCTGAGGGGATGGGGGGGAAGCTTTTTGACGTATACCTGTTTAGGTTTGCTATAGAAAGTTTTAAAATCTTCCTGCCGCCGCCGGCCAAAGAAAGAAGGGTTTTTGGCTACTTTATACTTGATCATTTCCAATCCGACTTCAGGAAACTTAATGGGCTCCTGGTTGAGGGGATAAAAGCTAGCCTGATAAATTTTATATTGATTATAACTTTCACCATTGATTGTGACAGGCTTCCCATTGATATTCTCAATGTTGAAATTTTCCTCCCAGGCATTGGAGGGCCTGATTTTCTTGAGAATATCCGTCAGTTGTTTTCCCAGTTCATAGAATTGTAAAGGCGCTTGATCTTTTACCGGTACGTAAAAGGCGAGCGTGGTGGTAAAGCCTTCGCCCAAGTATACCGTATCCTTGTCATTAGAGAGGGCCAGGAAGGCATTGGACTGAACATCTACAAACTCCTGCGATTGATTGTTGTCCCTACCAAAAAAATCCTGAAAGGGATCGCTAAAGTTATTTCCCCGGCCATTTTGCTGGGCAGCGCCTACAGTGATGGTAGCACCCGAAGAGCTTACCTGGGTGTCATTTACATTCATCCTGAAGGCTGGCAACTTGAAATTGCCTTCCCGGGTAGGCAGGTAAGTCTGCGTGACACTCTGCGATGAAGATACTTGTCCATTCACAATATTGGTGGAAGAAGAAGTAGATATGCCTGCTTTTTCAAAGCCGGGAATATCCGGAAAATCATCATACTTGCGCAGGCGGTCATCTTGTATTTTTACAGTAATGGTGTACTGTTCATTGCTACCTATTTCACTAGGCCCTAATGCTACCGAAACCTCCTGTGCCTCAGCCTGTAAAGCAAAGAAAAGTGTTGCTACACATAATATTAAAGCATATTTATACTTCATGGGTTAAAATATTTTGGATGCTGTATCCGTTCTTCAATCGACTTGCAAATTAAGCATCTGTTGTGTATATTGATAACACTTTTTTTAGAATAAGCCGTATAACTAACCAACAGAAATTTTTGCCAATAGAACGCGTTTTTTAGACTTGTTAATTTTTAAACCCAAAACTGAACCGGATATGCAAATTAACAACAAGCAGGTAAATGCCAAGAGAATACATGCCCAACTGGACTATGTAAAGCTCATACTTGCTAAAGTAAGCTTTGATCAGGCCTTGTTCAAAAAAGAACTTAAAAAAGCCATCGGGATTTTGTTACCACATGAGGTTGGTTATCTCAAAGAGTGGTGTTACCAACGTTTTGGTCGGATGTATGCTTCTGTTTTAAGCGAATGCTTTCCTATTTCTTATGCTGGTTAGCTTCACTTTTTGTAAACTTTAAACCCTCTAGCATGATAAGCTGTAGTCATTCATCTACAGCTTTTTTTGTGCCCGAAGCAAAGCGGATATTTCTTTGCAAGCCCTTAAATTTGGTTCTTTTCACTGCCGATTTCTTAAATATTTTGGCAAACACTTCCTCGGTAAGTTCTTCCCAGTCGCGTTTATCCATTTGCTCAAGGTCGGGATGGGGCCTAAATTCCGCTTCCTGATGCGGTTTAGCATGCCGGTTCCAGGGACAGACATCCTGACAAATATCACAGCCAAATATCCAGTCATCAAACTTTCCCTGCGTTTCTTTGGGAATTTCTTCTTTGAGCTCAATGGTGTAGTACGAAATGCACTTGCTGCCATCTACTACATAAGGGGTGACAATGGCATCAGTTGGACAGGCATCCAGACAGCGGGTGCAGGTGCCACAATAATCTTTGACAGGGCCGTCGGTAGCTAACACTAGATCAGTGATAAATTCTGCCAAAAAGAAAAAGCTTCCTCTTTGTTTT
>JBBSOG010000348.1:0-6658 GCA_038259985.1 Cytophagales bacterium | reverse complement strand
TCCTTTGCGCATCAGATAGCCCCAGGCCTGCTCCAGCGTGACCTCTTGCAAACGTTCTAAAATAACGTCTGGGACTTTGGGACGCCCATCAGGCAACCTCTCCCCTTTCCATTGAGAAGTTAAAGCTTTCACATATTCAGGGGATGAGCCTATTTGTTGGGCATCTACTGCTAAATTTCCCAGCAGGAGGAAGAAGATGAGGAATGTTCTGGTGATCATGGCTAGGTAGTATGGGTAGTTTATTTATTCGGTTAATAAGCGGTTCATTCAAATTCTTTCTTAAACTTTTTGACAATTTTATTGAAAACAAGCGCTTTTTTTCTTTATTCATCTAAGTATCCTAAAATAAGTGCTAACTTTCAAATTTTTTCAATTATCCAATGGGTTAATGGGTAATTATTTCTAATAATTTATATTAGCTTGAAAACTACAAGACAAAGTTTTGGTAAAAGTTTACAAATCAGTTATGAAGGTCCATAGTGAAAATCATTATTTTAACGGTTCCATAAAAAAAACGGAAACCTTATGCTTACAAGAGCATCCACAAAAGAATGATACAGAGCTTAGACTCTGGCAAGAATTTAAAGGGGGAGTGAGGAGGCTTTTGTATCTATTTATCGGGGATATTTTCAACAGCTATATGCCTATGGACATCAGTTTACTAAAGATACCAACCTGGTTGAAGATTGTATTCAGGAGCTTTTCATTGAATTGCGGAACAAACGAGAAAAGCTGAAAGACACGACTTCCATTAAGTTTTATTTATTTAAAGCGCTGCGCAATAGAATATTACGGCAACTTAGCCGTAAAAAAATGCTGCCCTTAAATGAAGAACTTATGGACGGTTACAAGTTTGAGATTAACCTCTCTCATGAGCATAAAATGATCCATGCCCAAATGGATAGCGAAGTAAAAGCTTCGTTAAATACTGCGCTCAACACGCTGACAGTCAGGCAGCGGGAAATCATCCTCTACTACTTCTATGAAAGTTTGTCCTATACTGAAATAGCAGAGATTATGAATTTCTCAAAGCCTAAGTTTGCCCGTGACCTGCTTTACCGGGCTACTGCAAAGATCAAAGCTGAAATGAAAAACGGCAATATGGACCTTTTTACTTTGTTATTAAGCTTAAGCCCTTTCATCAAAATATAAAAATTCACATTACTGCCTTTAGTTGTCTTCCCATTCCCAGCCAAAGTTTCTTGATATTTATTTTTCCTATTTCAGGCCATTCTCTTTTTTCAGGAAAAAAGTCAAATTTTTTTGAGGTTGTTCGGCATGTCCATGTATTAGCATAGTAAAGGGGCGTATAACATTGAAAAAATACGAGCATTACCGGGTAGAAGATTTCTTGCAAGACGAGCTTTTTGTGCAGTGGTGCTACAGTGCCACTCCCGAGCTGACAGAGTTTTGGCAAGTCTGGTGCAAGCAATACCCGGAGAAGGTGACGGTACTGCAAAGCGCCAAAGAGATCATTCAATCTGTAGAATACAAGGAGCAGGAAAGTGCCTCAGAAGAAACTTGCCAGCGTATTCTTGAAGGGGTATTACAGGGAAGTGGAAGAGATACGAAGATAAGTAAGATTATTCAGCCACAATATTGGCAGAGTTCGTGGAAAGTAGCCTCAATCTTATTGATAATGGCAGCTTCCGCGGTTTTTTACCTGGGCAGGCAGGATGTGCAAGAGAAAGAATCTAATAGTACTGGTTTAGCCATTAGCTATGTAGAGAAGTATTGTCCTGCCGGTAAAAAGATGAATGTAGTGCTGGAGGATGGTACCAAAGTGAAGTTGAATGCTGACACTTATTTGAGATATAAAGAAAACTTTGGCGATAGCCTCAGGGAAGTAGAATTGATTGGCGAAGCTTTTTTTGAAGTAGCCAAAGACCCTGAACGGCCTTTTGTAATTCGGAGCCAACAGTTACAAACCACCGTATTGGGCACCTCTTTTAATGTACAGGCATATCCTGATAGCAAAGTATTAGATGTAGCAGTAGTAGAAGGGCTTGTGCAGGTATCTTCAACAGAAAGCACTAAAGGATTGGATAGTAATGCATTTTTTTTGACCAAAGGAGAAAAGCTAAGTTATCATACGAATGAAGCGTTATGGAAAAAAGATATTGTGCCTATAGCATCCATCGGTCGCTGGAGAAACTGGGAACTTGTATTTGAACAGGAAGATATCATAGGCATTGCCCGCAAGCTAGAACGATGGTACGGAGTGAAAGTGATTGTGGAAGGCCCATTCTCACGGACGATAAGCTTTAGTGGAACATACATTAACAATAATTTATATGCGGTGCTGGAAGGCATTGCCTATGCTACAAAACTTAGGTATTCGGTGCAGGGGGATACAGTGTATATTAAACCTTAAACTCATGAAAAAAAAGCGATGCATATTGATTCGCCCCGGCTAGGATATCCACCTTGCAAAAGTGCTGAAACTACAATCATTTTTTCATACTACTCAACAACTTATATGAAACCTAAACAATCAAAACAGCAGTTTGTCAGTAAGATACTGCGCTTAGGGCTGGTATTACTGATCATACCCTATACTTCCTGGGCTAGTGCTTCAGTGGAAGTAAAGGGGCATTCCAACGACAGTGAAAAGATAACGCTTACCGAACAAGGGGTTAGTCTTAAAGAGATTATTGATAAGATCAGTGAGCAAACGCCTTATCATTTTGCGTATGACGAGCAGCGCATTGACATCAGCAAAACCTTAAATATCAAGGTAAAAGAAGCCAGCTTAGCCCAGGTACTCAAGCTTATCGCCCAACAGTATCCGCTTAAATTCAAAAAGATAGGCAGAACAATTCATATGATGCCGGTGAATAAGTTAAAGTCAGGGCTTTTAGACCTTCAGGAGATAAAGGTGGCAGGAAAAGTTACCGCTGATGGCGAAGGCTTACCAGGGGTAAATGTGTTGGTGAAAGGCAGCAGTACAGGAACAATTACGGATGTAGAGGGTAACTATGGTATCACTGTGCCCAATGAAGACGATATCCTGGCATTTTCATCAATAGGTTATCTTACACGGGAAGAACCGGTAAATGGAAGGACGACCATTAATGTGGTTTTGGAAGAAGATGTAAAGAGCCTGGAAGAAATCGTGGTGGTTGGGTATGGTACCATGCAAAAAGAAAAATTAGTTACCCCGGTAAGTTCGGTAGATCCAAAGTTAGTACAGACCGAGGTTACCAATTCATTAGACAGAGCTTTAGAAGGAAAAGTAGCCGGGATGGAAGTGAAGCAAGGATCGGGAGCACCAGGAGGAGGTTCGGAAATACGTATACGGGGAGCGGGCTCTATCGGTGCCGGTAGCCAGCCATTGATCGTCATTGATGGGGTGCCCATGCAGTTAGGGTACAACAAAGAAAGATCACCACTTTCTTTATTAAACCAGAATGATATCAGTTCAATTGACGTGCTGAAAGGGGCTGCTGCCACTGCCATATATGGGTCAAGAGGTTCTAATGGTGTAGTATTGGTAACGACCAAAAGTGGCAAAGAGGGCAGAACAGACTTTTCCTTTTCAGCGAGTACAGGTTGGGACCAAGTATTGCCCAGCGCGAAGCTGGACCTGATGAACGCTGAAGAATTTGCCAGATGGAGAAAAGAAAATGCCTATGAAAAAGCAGCTTTTTACGGGGAAGAAATTACGGATGAAGATATTCCTGAAGTATACAGAAATCCTGAACTACTGGGCGAAGGTACCGACTGGCATGATGTAATAACGCAAATTGGTCTGAGACAGGATTATAATTTAAGCGTTTCTCACGGCGCAGATGGTTTTACGGGATTCTTTTCCCTGGGATATCTGGAACAAACCGGAACGGTAAAAAACACCAGTTTTGAACGTTTGTCCTTCCGTGCCAATATGGGTTATGCGCCCAATGATATTGTTAAAATTGAACTCAACATTAACCCAACAATAAGGACCTGGAATAATCAGATTGGTGGTGACCGAACGACACTTTATGGTCAAAACGCAATTTCCACTCCGATAGATGGGCCTTACAGAGAAGATGGTGTTTGGGAAAGAGATAATGATGCTTATTACGATGGGGAATGGGACCTGGATATTTGGACCCCTGAAACCTTTAGTAATAACAATGCACTCTATGCATTAATGCACCAATATGACAAAACCCGAAATATAAACCTGCTCATAACTCCGGCTTTAGAAATTAAGCCTTTTCCCTCTTTGACCTTAAGGACCCACTATAATGCGCGGATAGAAAGCAATACCAGGGAGTTTTTTAGCCCATCTACGATTACTAATATATTTAACCCACCACCTGCTCAGGCCAGTGGCTATTACAATACAAACCAGGATTTTAATTGGCAGTGGGAAAATACGGCAAACTACGCTAAATCATTTGGTGTTCACTCAGTGTCTGCACTGGCAGGAATGAGCTTAGAGCATTACAACCAGTCGTTTAGCCAACTGAACGGGTCAAATTATCCCAGGGATGACATAAGAACCATAAATGCAGCCATTGATCAAACCGGGCTATCGGGAGAAAGCAACTGGTCTATGATGTCCTATTTTTTCCGTGCTAATTACGATTATGAAGGTAAATACCTGCTGACAGCATCAGTCAGAAGAGATGGAAGTTCTAGGTTTGGTTCTGACAATAGATGGGCAACCTTCCCCGCTATCGCGGTAGGGTGGAATATCACCAAGGAAGATTTTTTTCCGCAAACAAATTGGCTTACCAACCTAAAAATACGGGGTGGATACGGAACCAGTGGAAACAATACTATTGGAAACTACACATGGATTCCAACACTCACCCAGTCAAACTATACTTTCGGAGGTACTATAGTTGATGGTTTGAGAGTCAGTGGAATTGAAAACAGAACCTTAGGTTGGGAACTGGCCACTGAATATAGTGCCGGGCTTGATCTCTTGTTTTTGGATGGAAGAATAAGTTTGGATATAGATTACTACAGTCGATTGACCGAAAATATGCTGTGGGAGGTAAGTGTTCCTATCTCATCCGGCTTCAATCAGATACAGGATAATATCGGGGAAATAGAGAATAAAGGGTTGGAATTTTCCCTGAATACCAGCAACATCGTAAGGCCGGACTTTAGTTGGAAAACCCTTTTTAACATTGCCTTTAACAGAAACAAAGTGCTTAGCTTGGGTGATGTAGACCGTATTTTTGCAGGATGGAAAGACTATTCTTTGACCATACCTGGCCATCCGATGGCCATGTTTTTCGGATGGGAACAGATCGGTATACTTCAGGATGCTGAAGATGTAGCAAATAGCGCTACATTTCCTGGCCAGCTACCCGGCACAGTAAAATACCGGGATCTGAATAGTGACGGTATCATCGATAATGATGACAGAACATTTATTGGTAATCCTTACCCGGCATTCAGGGGCGGGTTGGTCAACACACTCAGCTATCAAAATTTTGATTTGAGCATTGCCCTGAGCTTTGCGCATGACTTTGATGTATTTAGTCAGTTGGAAGGTGATGTGCTCAACCTAGACGGTGTATTTAATGTACTAAAAATAACCGAAGAGCGCTGGCGTTCGCCGGAAGAACCAGGCAACGGTGAGATTCCAACGAGCATACACCAAACCTTTCATTCCAGGGTACCTGGTACAAAAATGGTGAATAATGCTTCCTTTTTGAAGGCTCAGAATATCACATTGGGCTATACGCTGGATGAAATAAAATTTCTCAGATCTTTCAGGGTATATGCTTCCGTTCAAAATGCTTTTCTATTGACGAATTATAAATACGGAAATCCGGATATTAACCGCTCGGGTGCCAGCTCATTAGAGAGAAATTTTCATGGGTACGATTACCCTGTTTCCAGAACATTATCTGTAGGACTTGACCTAACATTTTAAGCGATGAAAAATAGATATCTAAAATTTATACTGGCTGGTTTTATAGCCTTAACTTTTACAAGTTGTAGTGAAGATGATTTTTTGCAAGAAGATCCGGTGAATAACCTGAGCACACAAACTTTTTTTGAGAGCGAACAGGATTTCAGGCAGGCAACCAATGCCATTTATACCAACCTGCAAGATTTTGCAGGGGGAACTAATGTAGGTACAGGTACAGGTGGGATTTGGGCAATGGCTGAATTGCGCTCAGACAATTCTACCTATCAGTACAATACGGTAGACCTGTCTGGGCATTTCACCTGGTATTTGGATAACTTTATTATGGCCACTACCAATCCTGTAGTTAATGTATTTTGGAATACTGCATACGAAGGAATTGGAAAAGCAAATATTGTTATCAGCCAGAGCAAAGAAAAGGAATATGGAAACAAAGAAGTGATGGTGGCAGAAGCCAAATTCCTGCGTGCCTTATATTACTCCTACTTACTGAGATATTTCGGAAATATTCCCCTGGTGACAGAGCCTACTTCATCATACGAAGATGCTTTTGCTAATAATGCCCAGGTTGACAAACAACAGGTATATGAACTCATTCTTTCTGACTTGAATGAAGCAAAAACTGTTTTGCCTGCTAATTATTCAGCCCAGCAAAAAGGAAAAGCTACTTCGGGAGCAGCAAGAACACTACTGGCGAAAGAGTTGATGGAACTGGAGCGTTATAGCGAAGCTGCAACAGAATTGGAAGCTGTTGTCAATAGTGGCGAGTACATGCTGTTA
>JBBSOG010000347.1:0-6731 GCA_038259985.1 Cytophagales bacterium | reverse complement strand
TAAATTAGTGGCTGCTGCCAAACGTTCTCCTGCCCACGTTATTGGCGATGGCAAATCAAGCATACAGACATTGATTGATCAGGTCAACCAGGACCCTCGCCGGGGCTATGGTCACGAAAATGTGCTTACGCTGATTGAAGTGGATGAGATGACGTCTAGTATTCTGAAAGCTAACGCTTATACCGTTGAGACGGTGTTGCCATCGGGCAGACGCTTAAACCTTAAAGATACGGCCAACCTAAGTACCGGAGGAACCGCTACAGATGTTACCCATAAAGTGCATCCAGAAAATGAGTTTATGGCAGAACGCATTTCTAAAATCATCGGTCTGGATATTTGTGGTATTGACGTGATGACGAGTGATATCAGCTTGCCTTTATCAGAAACTGGGGGGGCTATACTGGAAGTAAATGCAGCCCCTGGCTTTAGAATGCACCTATCCCCTACCCAGGGCTTGCCCCGCAATGTAGCAGCCCCGGTAATTGATATGCTCTATCCTCCCGGCGCTTCTTTCCGCATACCCATCGTGGCCATCACGGGTACCAACGGTAAAACAACTACCACCCGTCTCATCGCACATATGATAAAAATGCAAGGCTACAAAGTGGGTTATACCACCACGGATGGCATATATGTTAATAATCATCTGCTAATGAAAGGCGATTGCACCGGTCCGGTTAGTGCCCAGTTTGTTCTCAAAGATCCCATAGTCAACTATGCTGTGCTGGAAGTGGCCCGAGGAGGGCTACTGCGGGCTGGTTTAGGTTTTGATCATTGCGATATTGGTATTGTGACTAATGTAAGTGCCGACCATCTGGGGCTTAAAGGTATACACACATTAGAACAGCTTGCCCAAGTCAAAGGCGTAATCCCGGAGTCAGTGCACAAAGATGGATATGCGATTCTAAATGCTGACGATGACCTGGTGTATCAGATGGGTGAAAAATTAGCATGTAACATTGCTTTGTTTTCCACCAACGAACAAAATCCTCGGATAGAGGAACATGCTAAGAATGGCGGTCTTTCTGCTATCTTAGAAAACGGATATATCACCATATGTAAAGGCGAGTGGAAACTCCGGGTCACTAAAGCTGTAAATGTTCCCCTGACTTTTGGAGGCAAGGCGGTATTCATGATACAGAATTTACTTCCTGCTGTGCTGACCGGGGTCATTAATAAATTTGCCATTGAAGACATCAAGTCTGCTTTGGAATCTTTCATTCCATCCCCGGCGCAAACCCCTGGACGTTTGAACCTGTTTACCTTCAAGCACTTTAAGTTTTTGTTAGATTATGCGCACAACCCTGCCGGTTTAAGAGCGCTACAGAGACTCACGAATAATTTGGATAGCAAACACAAAGTAGGCATCATTACCGGAGTAGGTGACCGCAGGAAAGAAGACACCGAAGAAGTGGGCCGCATAGCCTGTGATATGTTTGATGAAATTATCATCCGGGTGGATAGGGATCTACGGGGCAAAACTCAGGAGGAAATCGTTTCTATGCTAACCACGGGCATTCAGCAAAAGGATAAAAACAAAAAAATTACAGTGATCCCCAATGAGAAAGATGCTATTGATCATGCTATTCATCATGCTAAGCCTGGCTCTCTGGTGGTTTTATTCACTGATGAAATCAGTGAAGCTTTAAAACATGTGATGAAACACAAAGAAGAAGAATCCCATAAGTTATATGCGATGCACGAGGATCATCCTTCAGCTTTACTCACCCCTAAGCCGAATCAAGAACCGGAAAAAAATGGGCAAAAACATAAAATTGTGGAAAGTTTGGAGTAGGCTTAAAGTCGGTGTATCAGTTAGAACAGCATTGGCGATGCAATCGCCAGTCTCTTTCATCCTCGTCTGAAGACGAGGATGATAAGGAGATTTAAGTTTTAGTAATCAATCTATTTTCAAGTATTTATGCCAGTTGTGTTGTTCTCTAAACCCCAGTACTTCACGGATTTTTCGGTTTGAATACAATGCTTCATGTTCCCCTAATTCACGGGTAATGGGTACACCGGGGAAAAACTGTTCAGCCAATTCTTTGCTGGGGATAATCGCACCGTTGTGATCATTTCCAGCATTGAAAACCTGATAACCAAGGCCATCTTTTTTCAGACATAAATCTACAATCTGTCCCAGGTCACGCGCATCAATATAACAGAATGCATTTCTGCGGCGCACTTCTGGGTTTTCAAGATAATGCGGAAACAGTTCAGCGTATTCGTGAGGCTCAATAACATTTCCGATGCGAAGGGCATAAATGTCAAAACCGGACCGTCGCTGAAAGCTGCGTGCCGTTTTCTCATTGACCACCTTTGATAATCCATAGCTATCCATGGGATCAACGTCATAGTCTTCCTCCAGAGGCAAAGAATTTGGGTTGGTTTTGCCATCTGAAAAACAGATACCGAAGGTAGTCTCTGAGGAAGCAATAATTATCTTCTTAATGCCCAGCTTAACAGCCGCTTCAATTACGTTATAGGTGCCCATAGTGTTGACCCTAAAAGTTTCATTATCAGGCTTGATCAATATTCTGGGCACGGCAGCAAAATGTACTACCGCATCAAATTTTGGTACACCATTACCCGGTTCCAACTCGTCTAAGCCGGCATACGAACGCATGGCATTAAACATTTGTCCTGAATCCGTAATATCCGCGACCAGATTATCCACCCCTGGATGATCCAATGGCTTTAGGTCTACGTTCATCACACGGTGCCCTTGGTCAAGAAGGTAGGGTATCACGTGCTTTCCTGCTTTTCCCGATCCCCCGGTAAAAAATATCCGCTTTGAAGTCATGTATTCTAATATTAAATTAACAATATTCTGATTTTTTTAGACAACAATAACAAAAGAATGAAAAATAATCCGTTCAGTCATTTCGTCTATTTGTTTTATTCACCATTAAAGAAATTTTCATCCAGTTCTTTTACTTGGTAAGTGGAGAGGCTAGAATTTAGCTATAATGATAGTATATTAGCTATATTAAAACATAAACACGTGCTGAGGTTTCCCAATAATCATATGAAAAATATATTCTTTCTCATTGCCCTGCAACTGTCAAGTATTTCACTCTTGATGGGTCAATCTCAGGAAAGTGAACGCAACGCCCATTCATCTGCTAATATCCAAACAGGCGCGGAACAAACTCAGCGATATTTGTCGCTACTTCAAGGAAAAAGAATTGCCATGATGGCGAATCCCACCTCCGTCATTGAAGAGCAACATTTGGTAGATAGTCTTTTAAGTCTTGGAATTGATATTGTCAAAATATTTGGTCCTGAGCATGGTTTCCGGGGAGCAGCCAGTGCCGGCGTTGTTGTGCAAGACGAAACTGATCCAGCGACCGGCATTCCCATTATATCACTATATGGAAAGAAAAACAAGCCCAGTGCAAAGGACTTAGCGGATATAGATATGGTCATCTACGATTTGCAAGATGTAGGGTGCCGCTTTTATACCAATATCAATGCACTGGTAAGGCTGATGGAAGCTTGCCAGGCAAATGGGAAGAAATTGATCATCCTTGACCGGCCCAATCCGAACGGCTATGTGATTGATGGCCCTGTACTTGATATGAAGTATAAATCAGGTATCGGCATGTTTCCCTTACCTATGTCTCATGGCCTGACGGTGGGTGAGTTCGCGATGATGGCTAATGGGGAAGGCTGGCTAACCGATGGTGTAAAGTGTGACATTGAGATCATTCCAGTAGCAAACTATAATCACGACATGCCCTACGACCTACCCGTAAGTCCGTCTCCCAACCTGAACACACAGCTATCCATATTGCTCTATCCATCTACCTGCATGTTTGAAGGCACGTACCTGAACCATGGACGCGGCACCTATTTCCCTTTCACGGTATTAGGCAGTCCCGAACTGAAGGGCAAGTATGATTTCAGCTTTGTGCCCGAGGGCATCAAAGGCATGGCCGAAAATCCACTGTTCAAAGGGCAAACATGTTATGGGCTGGACTTGCGGGACGTTGACCTTGAGCAGCTCCGAAGCAGCAAGCAAATTAACCTCTCGTGGATCATTGAGCTTTATCAGGCGCATCCCCATCAAGAAAAATTTTTTGATTCCACATTGAGTAATCAAATGGGGGTCATTGAAAGACTTATCGGTTCCGGTCAGTTCCGGGATCAGATTATTCAAGGCGTTTCAGAGGAAGAGATACGAAAGAGTTGGGAACCTGGATTGTCAAACTATAAGGCCATGAGAAAGCAGTACCTATTATATCCTTAAACTTCATTGAGTTATCTAAATGTATACTTCAGCCCGCCTCATTCATGTAACAGTGTATTTACTAGGACTGGCAATTTGAAGCGGGAATAAGAGCTTTTATTTCCTCCATTATCCTTCCGTTACCTGCCGGATCACACGTAGCCAGTTTAAACCAAGGATTTTTTTGATTCGCTCATCGCTGTAACCCAGTTTTTGCATCGCGATGGTGATCTGAGGAAAGTCACTGATGTCTTTAATTTCGCGGGGTAGTTCAGGGCCGCCATCCAAATCCGAACCTATCGCCATGTGGTCCTCACCCACTAAATTTACACCATAGTCAATTACCTTAGCTAGCTGATCGACATGCATCCAATACTCATCAGGAATGGTTCCTTTGAAATTTAGCGGGACTTCTTTGGCAAATTCCTGATCTACCTCTTCAATCGTTTTGGCAGATAGCTGTACTGAGGCAGGAGTAGTTTCATTCGACGCTTTTTGCTGCCAGGACCAGTATTTTGGATTGTTAAAGAGGCTGCCGAAGTGAACGCCAATAACACCGCCTTTTGCTGCGACTGCTTTTGCCGCTTCGTCAGTAATACAGCGCGGATGAGGTACGATGCTATAAAATCCACCATGACTGTAGATAACCGGATGATTACTTGCTTCGGCGGTTTGAAGGATAGCATCATTGGATGCATGGGCAATATTGATGACTATGCCCAGACTATTCATTTCGGCGATGACCTTTTTCCCAAGATCGTTAATGCCACCCCAACGACTGACGTCATTGCAGGAGTCGATAAACGCATTGGTGGTATTATGTGCGGTCAACTGCATTGACCTGAGTCCTAAGCGATGCAACGCCCGGAGTAGGTTGATATCGCCATCCAAATCATAGCCGCCTTCCAGATCCAGGAAAGCCGCCATTTTGCCTTTCTTGTTGATACGCTCGATATCGGAAGCGTTGAGCGCCAGCTCGATCATGTCTTTATTTTTTTCGATCTGGTCCAGCGCCAGGTTAACCACCCGAAAGGTATTTTTGGTTTCCATCCTTCCCGGGTAATAATGTTCAGGTGTATACACCGAGAAGAACATCGCGTCCAGGCCACCTTCTATGGCCCTTGGAAGGTCAACGGTCCCATCGGGATAACGCTGGCCGATATCCGTTCCCATCATCAGCTCGCGCGACATGACATGGGTATGTCCGTCCATCACAAATGCCTTGCGATGTAATTCAGGCATCGGCTTTTGCTGAAGATGCAAAGGTATATCGTTTTCAGTCACAGGAGTGGATAAAAGAGAATCTATGGGTAAAACGCTTCCCGCCAACGGAAGCATGCTTAATTTCTTGATGAGGTCTCGTCTTTTCATGCGTTTATTTGTATTCAATTCATAGGATCGTCCTGGGGCTTTGCGCTATTGATCAAAGCCCCGTATATACGGACGGCTCGGCGGCCGCTCCCCCTTGTTGAATTGCGCTCCCCGTGTACTGCGGTATTTCATATTCAGTACCGGCGTTTCGATGCGGCGACCAACAGGAGAATAACGGCCGTTCTCCCAGTTGGATTCCATGTAGTGGTTTACTATTCCGGTAGACAATAGCAGCCGCTCGGCGTTGAAGGGTTCTTTTTTGGTTACCATCATCTCGGTAATCCAGTGCGGCTGGGCATTTGAGGCGTGGTACTGGTCAAATGGGCCGGGCCAATCCAGCATAGAGATGATCGTCGGTGCTTCACGCCCTTCTATTTCGCCGGCGTAAGTCCACCCTACATCACGGGCCCCAATAACAGCCGCCATCGTTCCATCATTATATTCTACGACACACATGTTTGTCTGGGGTTCCTGCTGAAAATGTCCCGGCTTCAGTTCAAAACTTTTCGCCACTGCATCAAGCAGTTTGCCGGCCCAGGGATTGCTTTCTACCCACTTCCACGTTTCTGGCCCGCGGATGGACTGTACCGATCTGACCCCTGTTTCACCTCCCTTGCGGCGTTCTACAAAGGCTTGAAGTACGTCAATAGCATGGAAAATGGCTCCCTCATCGGAGGTGCCCCCCAGTACAATCGAATGCTTGATGGGTGTATCGGCAGGAAGTTCTATGTCGGGCTTGCGGTAGTACACCGGTATGGATGATCCCCCAGTCAACGGAAAGCCCAGCTCACGGGATTTGTCAAACATCCACTTGGCATCATCCCAATTATAGGAAAGGTGCTTGTCGTTAAAGACCGGTACCGAGCGCTTGCTCCGCTCGAAAACCTGGATCACCTGATTATAGATCCACCAGCGCGGCAAGAGCCAGTGCCCCTTGAGATCGGTGGGATAGTTCCCGTGTTCTCCGACGATGACGACCCCGTCTACCGCCAGTTCCTCACCGCCAAGGGTGACGGCTTCCCCAACAGTGTTAAAGATCGGAATACTTTTCTCTTTACATATTTTCTGGCCGAGCCCGCTTTCTTCAAGCTGATGGATGTAAACAGACACCACCTCCACGCGCGAAGGC